>CAYJIQ010000249.1:331-2854 GCA_964370275.1 uncultured Christensenellaceae bacterium | reverse complement strand
AAATCGGAACTATAAACCCCGTCGCAAAAATTGGAGAAATTGCAAAAAGGCATGGAGTGCCTTTTCATACTGATGCCGTACAAGCTTATGCACACGTTCCCATTGATGTTGACGAAATGAACATTGATATGCTCAGCGCAAGTGCTCACAAGTTTCATGGGCCTAAAGGCGTGGGACTTCTTTACATAAGAAAAGGGCTTAAACTTCGCTCATTTATACACGGAGGAAAACAGGAAAGAGCTAGGCGTGCTGGAACGGAAAATGTCCCGGGAATCGTTGGACTTTCTTGCGCGGCGAGCCTTATGTCTCAGAAAATGCACGAGAGCATAGCAAAACAATCGCAGGTTAGAGACTATCTTATCAAAAAGATACTTGAAGAAATTCCTCACGTTAGGCTAACCGGGCATCCGACACAGAGACTTCCCGGAAACGCCAGCGTGTGTATAGAGTTTATAGAAGGCGAATCGTTGCTTATGATGCTTGATGCAAAGGGAATTTGCGTATCTAGTGGTTCTGCGTGCACTTCGGGTTCGCTTGATCCAAGCCATGTGCTTCTTGCTATAGGTCTTCCTCATGAGATAGCGCACGGCTCACTGCGATTGTCGATTTGTGAAAAAAACACAATTGAGGAGATGGACTATGTTGTCGAATCGCTTGCTCAGGTCGTCACGAGACTGCGCGCGATGTCGCCACTTTATGAAGATTACTTAAAGAAAAATTTGGAGGTGTAGAGAATGTATAGTGAAAAAGTATTAGACCATTTTGAAAATCCAAGAAATATGGGTGAAATAGAAAATGCCAGTGGAGTTGGAACGGTAGGGAATGCAAAATGTGGCGATATTATGAGGATGTTTATCGAGGTTGACGATGCCGGGATTATTTCCGACGTTAAATTTAAGACATTTGGATGCGGAGCAGCGGTAGCGACGAGTAGCATGGCTACGGAACTGGTCAAGGGAAAAACCATCGAAGAAGCCTTAAGAATTACTAATAACGCTGTCATGGACGCTCTTGACGGACTTCCCGCAGCAAAAGTGCACTGTTCGCTTTTGGCAGAAGAGGCGATTCATGCGGCGCTTTGGGACTATGCAGTTAATAAAGGCATAGAAATTGAAGGGTTGGAACAGCCAAAAACCGACATTGGTGAACATGAAGAGGAAGAACAAGAGGAATATTAAATCGAATTATGTTGATTGTGTGAAATTTTTCCTTAATCGTAATTTGTTTTGTCAACTACTTATTATTGTGATATAATTGAGAGCGACAAGTAATTGTCATACTGGAACTAAATATCATACATCATTGAAAGTGAGAGGAAAATGAACAAGAAAAAGGCCATTATTGCCGGAGTAATTGTTGTGTTGCTGCTAATTGGTGGCGTTGCGAGTGCTACGGTTGTTGAAGCGGGGCATACGGGAGTTGTAGTGACGCTCGGAGCTGTAGATGGAGCTATGCTTAGCGAAGGATTGCACTTTAAAATTCCGTTTGTGCAAAATGTAATTTCTGTGGATAACAGGACTCAAAACCTTGAGTCGGAGGGTTCTGCTTCTTCAAACGACTTACAGACGGTTACATACAAGGTTGCAGTTAACTACAAAGTTGAAAACAATGCTTCTGCAGAGCTTTACAAAAATGTTGGATTGGGATTTGAGTCGATAATTGTATCGCCTGCAATCCAAGAGAGCATAAAAGCGGTAACTGCGAGATTTACGGCGGAGGAGCTTATCGTAAAGAGACAGGAAGTAAGCGACGAGATAAAAACGGCACTTTCTGAGAAGATAAACGAATATGGAATTTATGTTGAAATCTTCAATATCGTAAACTTTGAATTCTCGGATGAATTTAACAGTGCTGTCGAAGCAAAGCAGACGGCGCAACAGGAAGCACTAAAGGCAGAGCAAGATCTTGCAAGAATCAAGATTGAAGCAGAACAGACAATTGAGCAGGCGAGAGCTGAGGCAGAGAGCATCAAGCTAATTCAAGATACGCTTGCACAGTCGCCAAACTACATAGACTACCTGAAATGGTCTAATTGGGACGGGGTACTTCCCGATGTTATGAGCGATTCGGACATGTTGTTTGATGCAACGGCATTTATTCAAGATGACGAAGCCGCGCAAACTTCGACGGTACAACCCTCTACAGCGACGGACACAATTACAGAATAGTATTAAATTAAAACAGGGGCTAAAGTCCCTGTTTTTTGTTATAAATTTTCCACCAAAACTCATATAATACCAAAAACGGAGGCTGATTTGGAGTTTATTAGCGATTTCAACAACGTGTTTTGGGGATATTTTATGCTTGTGCTCTTTGTGTTTACAGGGGTGTTCTTAACGGTGCGATTGAAGTTTGCTCCATGGCGAAAGCTTCCATATGCGCTCAAATGCGTATTTAAAAGCACAAAAACAGACGGAAAGAATGTGGGAATATCGCCATTTCAGTCGCTAATGACTGCGCTTGCTGCAACCATAGGAACGGGAAACATAGCAGGCGTTGCAACGGCGGTCGTCCTTGGTGGTC
>CAYJIQ010000249.1:0-321 GCA_964370275.1 uncultured Christensenellaceae bacterium | reverse complement strand
GGGTAAGTGCGCTTATTGGCATGGCGACAAAGTATTCTGAGTGTCTGCTAAGCGTACTGTTTCGTATAAAGAATGTATACGGCGAGTATTCCGGCGGTCCAATGTACGTGATGCAAAATGGATTTAAGACGAAATGGCTAGGTTCGTTTCTCGCAACAGTATTTTGTGTTTTTACGCTGGTAGCATCATTTAGCGTGGGCAATATGATACAGGTTCACTCAATAACGACTGCGCTATATAGTATGATGGGTGTTCCCATCTGGGTCTGTACCGTTGCAGTTGCAGTTTTAGCAGGTGCGATCCTCTTGGGGGGAATAAAAA
>CAYJIQ010000248.1:0-2863 GCA_964370275.1 uncultured Christensenellaceae bacterium | reverse complement strand
AAGGAAATTGGGTTACGATGGGATATAAAGACAAAGATGACTTACTTTTGTGGATAAACTATATTCGCCAAAATAACCCAAATGCTAAGATTTTACTTCACGGTGCTTCTATGGGTGGTGCTACAGTGCTAAACGCAACAGGAGAAAACCCCGAAGGTGTGAAAGCTACCATATCCGATTGCGCATTTTCTTGGGCCGGTGGTGTCTATGCTTATCATCTAAAGCGCATCAAGTTTGCAACAAAATTTCCTTGGTACTATGCTTTTTGTGTGGCTAATTATTTAGTTCAGGGATTTAACATAAATAACGCCAATTCTGTTAAGCAAATTTCAAAGACGAAAATTCCGGTGTTTTTCATCCATGGCGATGCGGACAGATATGTCCCCTACTATATGATGCAAGAGCTTTATTCAGCTTGTTCAAGCCCAAAGGAACAACACACATGCACGGACGCAGAACACTTTTTAAGCCATATTGAAAACCCCGAACAATACAAAAATCTTGTTAATGCATTTCTTGATAAATATTATTATAACTAACACTTTTTACCAAAAAAGTTATCAGCATCCGTTAGTATTGTATGCTACCCAAAAAAAGACCACACCTGCACTATTGCAGTAGCGTGATCTTTTTTTAGTTGTAATTAATTAAGAGTTAAAGTATCCCATAAGGTGTCCATCAACTTGCTTTGCACACTCGATACCCTCTGCAATCGCCCAAACGACAAGGGATTGCCCCCTCTTCATATCACCGCAGACAAACACTTTTTCGTTGTCCGTTTCATACGAACTGTCCTGCTTAGTCGGTATTTTAAGATTTCCTGCCGCATATTCCTCGTAGCCCACAAATCCCGCCGCTATAAGGAGCAAGTCTGCATCATATTTTTGTTCGGTTCCGGCAATTTCCGCAAGCTTTCCGTCTTTGAACTCAACTTTAACAGTGAGCACTCCGGTGAGCTTACCTTCGTTTTGGTACAGTTCCTTTATCGTCGTACCGTAAACTCTGGGGTCACTTCCAAAAACCTCTATAGCCTCCTGTTGGCCATAATCAGTCATGCAAACTTTCGGCCACTCCGGCCATGGATTTGTGGGAAGCCTTTTTTCAGGTGCTTTTGGCATCATTTCGATCTGCACAACAGACTTTGCTCCGTGCCTAATCGAAGTCCCCACGCAGTCATTGCCTGTGTCTCCACCGCCTAAAACTACAACATTTTTTCCCTTTGCGCTTACATAAGTTCCTGCTTTCAATCCACTTTCAAGCAAGCTTTTTGTCGTGTCCGCTAAAAAGTCTACCGCCAAATAAATCCCCTCAGCCTCTCTACTTGGTAGAGCCAAATCTCTCGCCTTTTTAGCTCCGCAACAGAGCACTATAGCATCAAACTTGCTTTCAAGTTCTTCAAGTGTGAGGTTTTTACCAAAATCCATATTAGCCTCAAACTTTACGCCTTCCTGCTCCATAATCTCTATGCGCCTTAAAATAGCACTTTTCTCGAGCTTCATGTTAGGAATTCCGTACATGAGCAGCCCTCCGAACCTGTCGTCACGCTCAAAAACGGTCACGTTATGCCCTCTTTTGTTGAGTTTTTCGGCGACAGCCAAGCCCGCAGGTCCCGAGCCGATTACTGCAATGTGCTTGTCACTTCTCACATTTGGAACTCTCGGCGTTATTTTCCCCTTCTCAAAACCCTTCTCTATGAGAAAAAGTTCATTATCCCTTATCGTAACCGCGTCGGTGTGCATTCCGTTAATACAGGCTTTTTCGCAAAGTGCCGGGCACACTCTCCCTGTAAATTCAGGAAAAGGGTTTGTCTTTAACAGGCGGGATAGCCCATGAGAGTAGTTTCCGCTGTATATTTCGTCGTTCCATTCGGGGATAAGGTTGTGAAGCGGGCATCCCGTCACCATCCCCGAAAGTTCTATAGCGCTACCACAGAACGGAACTCCGCAGTTCATACACCTTGCTCCCTGTTTTTGCCTTTCCTGTTCGCAGTTAACATCGTAAAATTCGTCAAAGTTCTTAATTCTATCTTTTACGGAATTTTTTTTATTATCAACTCTGTCATATTCCAAAAATCCGGTTGGTTTTCCCATTTTTATTCCTCCTTAGCTACTTAGCGACTTTGTAAATGCTTCCATTACAGCTTTGTTATGAGGCAGACCTTTCTCCTCAAACTCGCTGATCCACTTTAGCATCTTCTGATAGTCGTTGGGCACAATCTTCTTGAATTTTGGTAGATATTCATCGAAGTTATCTAAAATCCGCTTTGCAAGCTTTGAACCCGTTTCACGGTGATGCTCTGAAATCATTTCGCTCAGTTTTTCTTTGTCGTACTTTTGGGGAACTTCGTACATCGAGACAAACTCCTTGTTAAGTTTAAGGTAAAGTTCGTGCTTTTCGTCAAGTACGTAGGCTACACCACCGCTCATGCCCGCCGCAAAGTTCTTACCCGTCTCGCCCAAGATAACAGCTCTTCCTCCTGTCATGTATTCAAGACCATGATCTCCGCAACCCTCTACAACAGCAGTTGCACCGGAGTTTCTGACCATAAAACGCTCGCCTGCAATTCCGTTTATAAAGCTTTTTCCCGAGGTCGCACCGTAGAAAGCGACGTTACCGATGATGATATTTTCGTGCGCTTCAAACTTACTTGTCGCTGGAGGATACACTATAATCTTTCCGCCCGAAAGTCCTTTTCCGATATAATCGTTCGCATCACCTTCAAGCTTCAGCGTCATCCCCTTTGGAATAAATGCACCAAACGACTGCCCAACACCACCGAAGCATTCGACTACGTAAGTGTCGTTTGCAAGCGAAGTTCCGTGTTTTTTTGTAATCTCAGAACCTAAAATCGTTCCGAGCGGCC
>CAYJIQ010000247.1:0-2864 GCA_964370275.1 uncultured Christensenellaceae bacterium | reverse complement strand
TACAATTCGGGCAAACTCGAACTCAAAGAAGCAGGCACACTAAACAACAAAGGTTATATGGAGCTCTACACAAACGGAGAACTAAACACCTCGGGAACTTTAAACAACTATAGTTCAGTTAGCATTAGCACAAACGGCTTCTTTAATGTAGACGGTGGTGTAATTTGGAACGACGGCAAAGTTGCAGTAGGATATCAGTATCCAAGCTCAAGCTCCACCCCCGGCACACTTACAGTTAACGATGGCAGATTCGTAAACCGAAACGGCGAAGTTGTAATAAACAAATACAGCGAAATCCTCGTTGCAGGCGGCTCTTTTGAAAGCCGAAACACGCTAAACGTAGGCGAAGACCGCTACATTAACATAACCGGCGGAACTTTTTCAAACAGCTCGACATTAAACGTCCAAAGCGGTGCAGAAGTAAAGGTTAAAGGCGGACGCCTTGACAACTCAAAAACTATAAACGTGAGTGACGGAGCTCTTCTTCAAGTAAATAGCAAAGGCTCTTTGATGGTAACGGCAACAGGCACATTAAGCGTCGAAGGTACTCTTAAAAACTACGGATCCTTCTACATTTCATCTAGGGGCGGACTCGTAACTGTCGAACAAAGCACAGCTCACTTCATCAATGCAAAATATCTTTCGGTTGGTACAGGAAGCACACTAAAAATAAGCGACGATGCGACGTTTACAAACCGTAGCGCGAATGCAAATTTAACCGCATACGGAACCATAGAAATTTCCGCAGATATGGTTAACGAGAGTTCTTCAGCAATCAACGCAATCTCTTCCTCAAGCGCCATCAATATAAACAGCGAGGGCACACTAACAAACAAGGGCAAAGTTGTGCTTAGTCCCGGAAAGATGAACGTATACGGTGCACTTAAAAATCAGTCGGGAGCAACAGTTTTAACGGGCGGCTATTACGGCGAACTCAACCTATACGACGGCGGAACAGTGCAAAACTGGGGCACGGTAGACATGCACAAAGGCTATGTTAATGTAAACGGAGGAAAGTTCACAAACAGCAATACCTTCAACATTAGTGCAAACACCGGCAAATCAGAAGATGCCAAGCTATACGTAGGCGAAAGCGGAACATTTGTCAATCAGAAGTCGGCGACATTAACTGTCTCAAGAGGAATTTTCCACATCGACAGCAACGTCTCAAACTACGGAACGATTTCAATAAGCGACACAAGTTCCTTCACCTCTTCAACAGGCGCAATCCTCAAAGGCTCCGGCACACTAATATAACGATAAACCAAAAAGAGCGACAGACTGTAAAATGTCTGTCGCTCTTTTTTTGTGGCGAGTGTCCACACCCTTAAAACCGGTTTTGACACTCTTTTGGTAATAGTCTTTTTGTATAAATTAGCAATTATACATCTACGGCTAATTTTAAGCTATTTGTAAAAATCCGGCATTTCGTCGTATTCAATGCTAACTACCATTGCGGTATCCCTTGCCTTAGAAGCCGCCTTTGCCGCAATCTGCGCCACATACCCGTCCCAAGCTGTAGGGCCCGTAACTTTTCCTTCATGACACGAATTTATCCATTCGCCAAACTCAATGTCGTATGCATCAGGAAAGCGCTCCGACCAATCGTGACATATTGGTGTAACCCTAGAGTCATTTGTGCGAACCATCACATTTGAAGGCTCGGGGAGGTTAAGAGACCCCTCTTCACAGACAACCTCGCACTTTATATCGTAACCGTAGCGTGAGTTTACAAATGATTCAACATCAATCCTAACACCCGATACCGTTGTAAGATACATTATCTGTGGGTCACGCAACCCTCCCTCAGCGTTTCTTGTCGCCCTTGGGAAAACGACCTCAGCCGTCTTGTAGTTCTCGCCGAGCAACCACCGTAGCACATCTATCTCGTGAATCATAGAATTTTCTACAAGCATCGGTGTTGTAAATCCGGGTGCATCGTAGTTTCTGTGCGCACAGTGTACCATGAGCGGAAGCCCAAAATCCCCTGAATCAATCAGGCTTTTCAGTTGCCTATAACCCGGGTCATACCTTCTCATAAACCCAACCTGCAAAAGCTTTTTGCCGTGCTTAATCTCAGCCTCAACAATGCGTTTGCAAGCATCTGCCTCAGGAGCAAGCGGTTTTTCGCAAAACACAAATTTCCCCGCTTCTATTGATTCAATCACATACTGTTCATGAAACTTGTCCCCTGTTGCAACAACTATTGCTTGAATTTGCGGATCTTTAATAAGTTCACTTGCCGACTCATACGACTTTAGATCGCACTCTTTTGCCACGCTCTTTCCAAAATCCACACTCGGGTCGGCGCAGCCTATAACTTTTCCGCCGCGCAATTTGTTGTTTATTCTCTTGATATGCGTTCTGCCAATTGCGCCCGTTCCCACCAAGCCAATTTTAAGCTCTTTCACTTTTTTCTCCTTGTTGCTATATTGCCGTCAGATAAACACACCTTAATGCATCTTGCAATTTTCTAAGCCAAGATTCAATCTTGCCCCCCCGCACTTTCTCAACGTCTCTTCTAGCAAAGTCCGTCAGTTTAGCGGTACCTTAACAAATTTTCCCCCATTGTTTAACGATTCAAGCGCCGCTTTTCCGATAAGCACGCTCCTTAAGCCGTCTATTGCGCCTACAGGAGGCTCTGTATCGTTAACACACGCATCAACAAAGTCTTGAACCTCTTTTATATACGCCTCTGTGTATCTCTCAAGGAAGAAGTGCAGCGGATTTTCGCCTGTTACACCTATCTCCGTTTGATATGACGTAGTTGTATCCGAAACGTTTTTCCCACTTATCCTGCCCTTTGAACCAAACGCTTCTATTCTTTGATCATACCCATAAACCGACCGCCTCGAATTGTCAAT
>CAYJIQ010000246.1:0-2866 GCA_964370275.1 uncultured Christensenellaceae bacterium | reverse complement strand
AATTTCTTTTTCGCCTTTTCATAAAGTTCCTGTTCGTAATTTAGACAGCACATAAGCCTTCCGCAAAGTCCGCTGATTTTCGTCGGCGAGAGCGAAAGATTTTGTTCCTTTGCCATCTTTATCGAAACTGGTTGGAAGTCGGACAAAATTTCAGCGCAACACGCAGGTCTTCCGCAAGGTCCGAGCCCTCCGAGCATTTTTGCCTCGTCCCTAACTCCAATCTGTCTAAGCTCTATGCGAGTTTTAAATATTGAAGCTAAGTCTTTTACAAGCTCTCTGAAGTCAACCCTTCCGTCTGCCGTAAAGAAAAAGACAATTTTGTTGCTGTCAAATGCATACTCTATGTTAATAAGTTTCATATCGAGCTTGTGCTTTTCTATACAATCCTTGCATATATCATAAGCCTTTAGTTCGTTTGCCTTATTTTCCTCTAACCTCTGTTCGTCTTCTTTCGTCGCTTTTCTAACGACGGGCTTTAGCGGTTTTACCACAATGTCATCGGGTACTTCTTTCTTTTCCACAACTAATGTTGCGTACTCCATCCCTTTTGATGTCTCGACAATCACACCTTCACCGAGAGCAATCTCGTAGTTCAGTGGGTCAAAATAGTAAATTTTCTTTCCGTTATTAAAACGCACGCCTATAACCTGTGCCATTATCTTACCTCCGATATGTTAAGAAATGCCTGTTCATATGCCAACCTCGCGTTGCGGTTTTTATATGTAGAACTTTCGGCAATTACCTTCATCATATTATAAATCCGAGCATATGTAAAGCTTTCCGCACATTTTTTAATTATCTGTTCCCTGTCAGGCGTGTAAAATCCCGTATCACATCCGGCTTTTTCCCTGAAAATGTCCGATAAAAACATGTGTATTACTTCAAAAACTTTTGCAATATCTGCGTGTGCTGAAAGTTTCCCCGCTATTACAATTGGGTGCTCTTGCCCAAAAAACAACTGCTCACACGCAGTAAGCACATCCTGCCGCAAATTTTCATAATCATCATCCTCAAGCAGCACAAGCGCTTGATTTTTGTATCCGCCCGAAAGTGCAGCTGCAACCTTTGCTCTATCATCCTGCCTTTCAAGTGAACTTAAAACTTCACTTCTCGGTGTCGCACTCAACCTGACCGCCATACACCTTGAGCGAATTGTCGCAAGAACTGCCGATATGTTCGTCGTCGTCAGCAAGAACAGCACATCTTTACTTTTTTCTTCCAGTATCTTCAAAATACTGTTAGCACAACTTACCGACATCTCATGCGCATTATCAATACACACGATAAACCTACCCTCCATCGGCTTTACGGACAAAAACTTTCCTATATAGTCAAAGTCGACCTTTTTTGCATTTCCTTCAACATAGAGCACGTCTACGTGTTGCAATGTATCAAATTTTATGCAACCTTTGCATACACCACAGCCGGTATTTGAAGCGCAGAGCACTCTTCTCATTAACTTCTTTGTATATTCTTTACACTCACCTTTTCCGGGCGAATTTATTAGGTATGCTCCGGTAAGCGAGCCCGCTCTTAGCAGTAGGTTCTTTTCAACAGCCATAATAGTTCCTCAATCTCCAAGTTGTCGCAGCTTCTCTTCGACCAAAACCTTCAGCTTATCCTTTGTTTCAAATTTACTCCCCGAAACATCTACAGTTACAATTCTCTTGGGAAACATCTGTGCTATGCTCATAAAGCTCGAATAGACCTGCATAAAAAACTCCTTACCCGCCTGTTCCAGCCTGTCGTGTTCCTGTCTCTTTTTCATCCGCTCAAATGCCAGTGCAGGTGGATAATCCAGAAAAAAAGTTAGATCCGGCATACAAGTTTTCATTGCATAGTCGTTAATATTAAGCACCAGATCCACACCGAGACCTCTTCCGTATGCCTGATACGCAAGACTTGAATCTATGAACCTGTCGCACAGGACTATTTTCCCACTATCAAGAGCAGGTTTTATCACCTCGTCGACATGCTGCACTCTTGCAGAGGCGTATAGCATCGCCTCTGTGACGTCTGATATTTCCGTGTTTTTTACGTCTAGAAGCAGGTCTCGAATCTTTTCGGCAATCCCGCAACCTCCCGGTTCTCTCGTAGTTACGACACTGTATCCCAGTTCTGAAAGGTGTTGTGCCATAAACCTAAGTTGCGTAGATTTTCCGCAGCCGTCTACTCCTTCAAATGTTATAAAAAATCCGCTCATTTATTCTCTCCAAAAAACGTTTCGATAACTCCCTGCAAGTCCTCTGTTCTCTTTGCTATGTAGGTCGGTTTTTGTGCTAAAATCCCCTCTTCATCGCCAAATCCATATAGCACGCCTGCCGTCAAAATTCCGCACTCCTTACCCGCAACTATATCCGAGGAAACGTCCCCTATCATAACCGCATTTTCGCACGGGTTCTCTTCAATCGCCCTGCCAAGCACATCTTTTTTGTGCTCTTGTTCGTTAATAGCACCGAAAATTCCGCTCAACTCGTCCTTCATACCAAAGTATTCGGGAATGGGTGGTGTCATTTCATGCGGCTTCATAGTCGCTATATAATTATTTCCGCCCAACCTTTTGACAAGCTTTAAACAGTCATGAACATTTGGGTAAACAGTCGAGTTTTTCCAGCCCGTCACATAGTAATGTTCGTAAAAAAGGTTTCGTCCCTTTATTATCATTTCCCCTTCAAAGCCACATAGCTCTTTGAGCGACCACTCAATCGACGGCCCCACCATCTTGCTAACTATCTCAGTGTCAAACCTGTCAATTTTCAATTTTTCACATACATAATTCATTGACATTTGTACTCCGTGCAGTGAATATATAAGAGTTCCGTCAAGATCCCAAAACACGTTTCTTGTCATTTTTCCTCCTAAAGTT
>CAYJIQ010000245.1:0-2949 GCA_964370275.1 uncultured Christensenellaceae bacterium | reverse complement strand
GAAACTTCCTTGTTAAACAAAATGACATTCTTTCCGCCTCCAATAAGCATGGCAGAGTGATTTTTTCTCTTTACATTTCCGACCGAGCTCCAAAAATGCACAATAGCCTTTGTGTCTCCTGCAACGTGAAGAATGTCATTTTGTTTAACAAGGAAGTTTCCCTGCGGAATTATTACCTTGTTAGCACGTTCGACCGCGCATACCAGCACATTTTTTGTCGCATGGTCAAATTGGAGCAACGTCTTATTCTTAAACGAGCTCTTCTCTGAAACTTTATACTCGGTTGCAAACACCCTGTTTTTTGCAAAGCTCATAAGTCCGCTCGACGTATTTAAGCTTATATTTCGCACAATTTCTCGTGCCGCCGCTTTATCCGGGTTTATCGTAAGGCTCAACCCAAGTTCCTGCTTTAAAAAGCTCAGTTGATCTGAATAGTCCGGGTTTGCGACCTTTGCAATTGTGTGTTTAGCTCCAAGCTTTTTGCCAAGCATACAACAGAGCAGGTTAAGCTCATCAGAAGATGTCGTCGCTATAAGGACATCCGCCGTGTTCACTCCCGCATCAACCTGAACGCTGTAGCTCGCGCCGTTTCCCATCACACAGTTAACATCCAACTTTTCAGATGTATCGTGCAACGCCTTTTCATCTTTATCCACAATGGTAACGTCATATCCTTCAAGCGATAGCAGTTCTGCCAAAGAAAAACCTACTTTTCCGTCACCGATAATCACGATGTTCATATAACTACCTCTAAGTATTTTTGCCTAATTCATTCGTTTTGCGCAGATAAGTTTTTTGACCATATCCACAGGGATTATAGTGAGTGCAAGCAGGATTACAAACAGCCATTCTCCTCCGACAAGACCGTAAGTTCCTAAAATTACGCCGCCGAAGTATGTCATTATTATCTGAATCACAAATATCAGACCCATTACTATGAGGAAAGTCTTATTTTCTTTCATATTTTCAAACACGTTTAGTCTCTGTGTTCTTGCGTTAAATCCATTAATGACCGAAATGAACACGAAGAACGTGAAGTATCCCGTCATCAGGTAAATGTTAGCATCATGTGACCTGAACATTCCATGTACAAACGGAGTGAGCAAGAACACAAGGCTTAACCCGAGCACCCAAAACGCACCTGTGAGAATGGAGGTCATCATATATTTGCTAACAATATGTTCGTCTCGAGTCTTTGGCTTTTCGTTCATATACCTTCTGAGCGCCGGTTCTCCTCCAAATGCGAGGGCTGCAAGCGTATCCATAACCAGGTTTATCCATAATATCTGTGTTATGGAAAGCGGACTTTCAAGATTTAACAGCGGAGCAAGGAAGGAAATGAGCACAGCCGCGACGTTTATCGTTAGCTGAAATACAATGAATTTTCTTATGTTGTTGTATATAGTCCTTCCGTACAAAATAGCCTTTTGCAGTGAATTGAAGTTGTCGTCGAGGATTACTATATCTCCCGCTTCCTTCGCTACTTCCGTCCCGCCGCCCATTGCAAAGCCGACGTCCGCACGTTTTAGCGCAGGCGAGTCATTCACACCGTCGCCCGTCATGCCAACGACCAAGTTCATAGACTGTGCAACTCGCACAAACCTGCTCTTATCGCTCGGAAGTGCCCTTGAAACGACACGGATGTTTGGAAGTTTATCTTTTAATTCTTCATCTGTTAATGTTCCAAGCTCATCGGAGGTTAAAACAATATCTGTAGGCTGAGTCAAAAGGCCTGCTTCCTTTGCAATAGCCATCGCAGTTTCTTTTCGGTCGCCCGTTATCATGATAACTTGAACGCCGGCACTGTGAACTTGCTTTATCGCTTCAACAGATTCCGGTCGTACCTCGTCTCTTATGCCTACATATCCCACGAGCGTCCATTCGCCTTCGGGAAGTTCATCGTCTTTGATGCTGTTGTCGCAGGTTGCAAGAGCAAGCACTCGAATTGCTCTTACCGCAAGACCATCAATCTTCGCAGTAATATCCTTGTGCCCAGCATCACCAATAAGCTGTTTTTCACCATTTTCATCGTAGTAATATTTGCATTTTGCGATTACTTTTTCAGGAGCGCCTTTTATAAGCGTCAAGTTATAGTCTCCCTTGAGCGTCGTCGCAGAGTATTTATTTGTACTGTTAAAAGGTATTGAGTCAGTAGCATCCACGCTGTATGGTTCCTCACCCTTAGCGCCGAACATAAGAAGCGCTCTTTCAGTAGCATTCCCACCAACCGCACGAACGCTCTCACCCTCTCCGGTAAGCAGTGCGCTGGCATTTTGTTTAATACTCATGGTAAGCATGTTTCCAAGCTTACCCGGCACTTCCGCCTGAGACTTATATTCACTTCCGGCTCCGTTTACAAAAAGAACAACCTCGAGCAGTCCTTTTGTAATAGTACCCGTCTTATCGCTAAATAGCAGGTTTAAACTTCCCGCCGTCTCAATTCCCGAAATCTTTCTAACAAGAACGTTATCCTTTAGCATCTTGCCCATATTTTGTGCCGAAACAATGGCTATCATGAGCGGAAGGCCTTCGGGAACTGCCATGACTATGATGATTACCGCAAGCATTATTGCCTCAATAAATACGTTTACAAGGCCCATCCAGTCGGAGCAAAACGCTGTAATGCGTGCCCAGTCAAATCCATTTTGGACAACGATATTTTCAAATAAAAGCACGGCCGCTATTGCGATACCACCGATATAACCAAATTTACTTATTTGCTTTGCAAGCTTTTTTAGCTTAATTTTAAGCGGAGTGTCTCTGTCCGTCTCCGTCTGAAGCTCGCTTGCAATCTGTCCGTATACCGAATTGTCGCCCACCGTCGTTACTCTCATGACAGAATTTCCGTTGCATACGACAGAACCTCTAAAGACTTTATACTCGTTTAAAAAGTCCATCGTCGCGTCGGTGTCTACATAATCCTCAGGAACCGGAACTTTTGTCTCTTCC
>CAYJIQ010000244.1:0-2952 GCA_964370275.1 uncultured Christensenellaceae bacterium | reverse complement strand
TTGAGCAGGAAGATGTTTCGGGTCGAGTAAAAAATGCTATGAAGTTAGTAGGTCTTGAGTACGAAAAATTCGCACATAAGTCGCCGTTTGAACTTTCGGGCGGTCAAAAGCGCAAGGTTGCAATTGCGGGAGTTCTCGCTATGACGCCTAAGATTTTGGTGCTGGACGAACCCATAGCCGGGCTAGACCCACAGGGAAGAGATGAGTTTATGGCACTGACCAGCAGACTAAACAAAGAAGGAACAACTATTATAATGATTTCGCACGTTATGGACGGGCTTGCAGAGTATGCGAGCAGGATAATTGCGATGAAAAAAGGCGAAGTTGCGCTGGACGGCACTCCAAAAGAAGTGTTTACCAGCTACGATGCAATGAAGAAGTCGGGGTTAGCTTAGCCGTCGGTTGCACAGCTTTCGCACATGTTAAGAAAAAAAATGGACTTTCCGTATGTCATAAAAGAGGACGAGCTGGTTGAAGCTCTTGTCGATAGGTGTAAAAAATGATAAAGAATATCACGCTCGGGCAGTACTTCCCGGGGACATCTCCAATACACAAACTAGATCCAAGAATAAAGCTTGTGCTCGCAATCGCGGTTATTGTTATCGTATTCATAGTCGGCTACATAGGCTATGCGTGCGTTGCGGCTCTTGTTATTGCGACGACACTGCTGTCTAAAGTTCCCTTTTCATACCTTTTAAAGGGACTAAAGCCGCTTAGGATAATAATTATATTTACGTTTATTATGAACCTGTTTTTTTTGCAGCAAGGAAACACCATATTTGAATGGTGGATAATTCGCATCACGGACGAAGCACTTGCTCGGTCGATAGAAATCGTCATCAGGTTGGTTTTGCTAATCTGTACGACAACGATGCTCACACTAACAACTTCGCCGATGGAGATAACAGACGGACTTGAAAAACTTTTAGGGCCGCTAAAAGTTATTCGCTTTCCCGTTCATGAACTGGCTCTGATGATGAGCATAGCCATCAGATTTATCCCCACACTCATGGAGGAGACGGACAAAATCATGAAGGCGCAGACGGCAAGGGGAGCAGAATTTGATTCGGGCGGGTTTATAAAAAAGGCAAAGGGCATGGTTCCGCTGCTAGTTCCGCTGTTTGTAAGTGCATTTAAACGTGCGGACGAACTTTCGCTTGCTATGGAGGCAAGGTGCTACAACGGTGGCGCAGGTAGAACTCGCATGAAGAAATTGAAGATGACGTATAGAGATCTCGTTGCGTCTCTCGTCGTTGCATGTTTAATAGTCGTTGCTATTCTGGGATATTAGAGGTGCCATTAAGAAAACTTACTGAAAAATTCGTAGCTGGAAATGCCGTAGGGTCTGTTTATCCGCTTTAGCAAAAAAAGTTCATCACCGGGCAACAGAACGTTTGTTCCGCCTTCACAGCTGAGCGTTACACAAAACCCAATATCGCGCACCAAGCTTTCGGATTCCTCGCTATAATAGCCAAAAGGATAGGCAAAGCAAGTAGGCTTGTATGAGATGTTTTCGTAGAGAACTTCCTGAAGCTTAATAATATCGGAGCCCACGATGTCGGAGTAGCTTGCTTCGTCTTCGTAGGGCTTTATGTTTGCCCCCTGTCTCGCTGAATTGTTGTGTAGAGAATATTTATGATTGCAACCCGACCGGAAGCGATCATCTGCGCCATGTTTTCCCAGGTGAGGTATGAGTAGTTATTGTTAAGAACAGCTCCAACCGCAGAAAACTCCTCGGAATATTCGCCGACAACGTTTATAACTGCGTACATGTCGTACTCTTCAAGCAATGGGAGGACGTATGAGAGGTTGTTATAGTGACCGTCGTCAAATGTTATAAGCACACACTTTTGCGGAAGGGTAGAAATTCCCGCCTGAAAATCGAGCAAGTCCTTCAGCGTGACCGAAGTATATCCGTTTTCTTTTAAGAATTTAAGGTCGGCCTCAAAAACTTCGGGAGTTATCACGTATGCGCCGCCCTTGCTGCTATCTGCGACGACACTGTGATACATCGGAACGATAAGCGAAATCTCTTTTGTCTGAGCACTGCCAAGCTTGATAAAAATCTGAGTACAGAAAACCATTAGCAGGACGACAGCGATAAAAATTTCCTTGCGTTTCTCTTTCATATGTAAACTCTCCCAAATTTAGTATAAGATATAGTATGAAAATTGGATGAAAATTAGAATTGTTAGAGGAATGTTACTTGAATTTTACCATTGATGGTGTATAATTATAGTGATATAGTGTACCACGGAAGGAAGATATATTTTGAAGAAAAAATTTACGGATATTGGCGGACAGGGTGTGCTCGAAGGGGTTATGATGAGATCGCCTACGCACAGCGCGCTCGTCGTAAGAAAAGAAGATGGGAGTTTAAGGCACAAAGAGTGGGATAACAAACCAAGAAAAAGTGTGGTGTTTAAAATCCCCGTTATCCGAGGAGTAGTCAATTTCGTCGACATGATGAAGATGGGTGTGGGGACGATGCTGGATGCGGTAAATCTGCTCGAGATTGAGGAAGAGCCGACTAAGTTTGAAAAATATGTGGAGAAGAAGACGGGTAAGAGCTCGTTTGATGTAATGATGGGAATCGGTGTTGCGCTGGGGCTGATCATGGCGATAGGAATATTTTTCATATTGCCCACGCTGATAACATCGCTTATAAAAGGTTCGCTGGAAAATGCACTTTTGATAAACCTTATAGACGGCGCGGTTAGGATGACAATATTTGTCATTTACCTATCGCTAATAAGAAACAGCAAGGATATAAAACGGGTGTTTGGCTACCACGGAGCAGAGCACCGAACTATAAGCACGCATGAGGCGGGAGACGAGCTGACGGTAGAAAACGTTCGCAAGAGAACAAACTTGCACCCAAGATGCGGAACATCCTTCTTATTGTTGGTTATGGTAATAACAATTCTCATATACTCGCTTCTCGGTTGGAGC
>CAYJIQ010000243.1:0-2958 GCA_964370275.1 uncultured Christensenellaceae bacterium | reverse complement strand
AACCTGTTCGTTTGCGAGCACAGTGTTGCAGGATGTACACCAGTTTACAGGAGCGTTCTTTCTGTATGCAAGACCCTTTTCGTATAGCTTTAGGAAGCACCACTGAGTCCATTTGTAGTAATCGGGGGTGCAGGTCTTAATCTCGTAGTCCCAGTCAAAAGAAGCGCCAATTTTTTTGAGCTGCACTTCCATAGTTTCTATATTGGAAAGGGTGCTGTCTTTTGGGTGAATTCCGGTTTTTATCGCAAAGTTTTCTGCGGGTAGACCAAACGCATCAAACCCCATGGGATGAAACACGTTAAATCCCTGCATGCGCTTAAAGCGTGCATATGAGTCGGTCAGTGCATAGTTATACCAGTGACCAATGTGAAGTTTTGCCGCTGATGGATACGAAAACATCTCAAGGACGTAGTGCTTTGGTTTGTCTGAGTTTTCGTCAAACGAATATAGCCCCGTCTCTTCCCATTTCTTTTGCCATTTTTGCTCGTTAGCTGTGTAGTTCATAATTCTCCTTAATATAACCTCGACTTAAAGTCCTCTATAGAAGCCTCGGTTCTCCATATTTCAAGTTCTTCTAAATATTTAGCACTGGCAAGCGAGGAAATAACATTCTCTCTTGCAATATCCTTTGCATCTTCAAACGAAATGTCTCCTGCCGGAAGTTCCTGTGAATATTGAACGATGTGGTAACCGTCGTCCGAAGCAAACGGCTCTGTATAGTCGCCGACATTCTCGAGGTCTTTAACTGCCTCGACAAACTCTTCCTCTTCCCCGCCGATATCATCAAAGAAGATTCTTCCGTATTCCAGGTTTTCTTCATTGTCCATAAAGTCGTCGTCTGTGAGCTCGGCACACACATCGGCAAAGCTCTCTCCGCCTAAGATTCTCTCGTATGCAGCGTCGATCTCTGATTTTATCTTTGCAAGTTCCTCATCTCTGAGTGCGTCTGCGCCCTCTTCGTCGCCAGAAGATCTAAGCGAGTAAATTTCGGTTTGGATGTCTTGCGGAAGTTCGATTAAAATATGTCTTATGTATTTATAGCCATTTCCATCGGGAACGTGCAGGATTGAACCTTCGGAGTTGTGGGTTAAAAGACCTCCCGGGAAGCTTTCAAGCTCCTCTTTTTGCGCCGCTAGGTTTTCGTCATACCAGGCTTGCAATTCTTCTTCTGTGGGCTCAATCGACTGTGCAAGGTAGTCGGTCATCTCGTCTACCCAGGCATAGCGCAACTGATAGGCTTCAAAAACTCCGTTTAAAAATCCGTTTGATTCAAGAAACATATCGTACTGGCGCGCAACCTCTGCTTCGTACTCTTCGCCCTCGGAAACTCCTAAAAGTTCTTTAGCTTGATACTCGGCAGCTTCTAGGTAGTACTCTTTGTTGTCGACTAATATTTGCGCCAGTTCGTCCGTTCTTTCCTGCGAAAGCGAAATGCCAAGCTCTTGCGCCTTTTGTTGTAAGAGTTCGCTGTCTACGTGCTCCTGCCAAATCAAGTCTTTATATGCGTCGCCCGTTTCCTTGTTTGTGCCGGTGTTTGGCTGTTCGGGGTCGTAGCCGTAATAGGTGGAATAGATGTCAAATTCCTCCATGATGTCGCCTTTTAGGATTTGTGTTCCGTTGACGGTTGCTACTACCTGTGCGTTGTCCATATCTTCGTCGACGGTTACCATAGAACAGCCCGCAAACATAAAGAGTGAAAGCGCACCGCTCAAGCATTTTAATAATAATTTTCTTGTTTTCATTCTTTCTCCTTCTTCTGTATGTGACGGATTTCTCCGGATTTCCTCGATTGTTGTAAAGAGGAACAATATAAATAACCGATTTATTATACACTATTTGCGTCGATTGTGCAACGCTTTAAAAGCTCCAAAAGCTGTAATATTTGAGTAAACACACCTTTTTTTATATTTACCACGATAACAGGCGTCTCGCTTTGCCTGAGTGTAAAATCAGGGAAGTTTTTGAGCAAGCGCAGGACTTTTGGCAAATCCATCGGTGCGTCGGGAAAAAACTTTAGTTCGATGGTCTTTACTTTCTTTATTACGCTTGCGATGTATGCGTGTTTTGCATAGGCGCGAATAACACTAACCTTGACGAGATTTTCCGTCTCTTTGGGGATTTTGCCAAACCGCTCTTCGATCTCTTGGCGCAGATTCTTTGCGTCTTCATAGTCTTTAACCGCCGAAATGCGCCGATACATATCCAGCTTTAGCGAGGTGTCGGGGATGTAGCTTTCGGGGATGTATGCGCTGCTTCCAAGCTCGACGGCTGTCTCTCTCTCTTCTTCAACAACTCTGCCAAAAGCTTCGTCGACCTCTCGCTTCATAAACTTGCAGTACAAGTTGTAGCCAACCTGCGCCATATGCCCGCTTTGCTCTGCCCCGAGGACATTTCCGGCGCCTCTGATTTCAAGGTCACGCATCGCTATTCTAAAGCCACTGCCAAACTGCGTAAACTCCCTAATTGCCGCAAGTCTCTTGCCCGAAGCTTCTCCCACAACATCCTCGTCGATGTGCGTGAAGTATGCATAGGCGCGCAGGTTGCTCCTGCCAACTCGGCCTTTTAGTTGATAAAGCTGCGCAAGACCGAATTTGTCCGCCTCGTATACGATTATTGTATTTGCGTTTTTGATGTCGATGCCAGACTCGATGATGGTGGTGCAGACTAAAACGTCGAACTCCTTGTCGTAAAAGCTCGAAACCACTCCTTCAAACGCCTGTTCGGTCATCTGGCCGTGTGCGATGGCGGCGCGAGCTTCGGGGACGTGCTTTTTCAGCTTCGACAAAAGCTCCTCCGTTTGCGCAATTCGCCTGCAAACGAGGAAGATCTGCCCGCCCCTTGCGAGCTCCTTTCTTATTGCTTGCGCGACAAGCGACCAAGAAAACTGTGCGACGTATGCGACGACTTCCTTTCGCTCCTCGGGCGGAGTGTCTATGGTGCTCATGTCGCGAATGCCCG
>CAYJIQ010000242.1:0-3031 GCA_964370275.1 uncultured Christensenellaceae bacterium | reverse complement strand
CAAAGCTCAGACGAACACACGGGAATTGCTCTTATAAATGTTCACATGAGATTAAAGTTCTACTTTGGCAATGAATATAAAATGACTATATACTCTGTGCGTGATATGGGTACAACAGTAACGTTCAGTCTGCCGATTTTGGAGGAACTATAATGCGAAAAGAGTTGCTAGAGTTTGAAAGTGTAAGCACACAGACGGGAGATGGACAGCAAAAACTGAACGGATTTTCCTTTACTGTCTTCAAAGGCGAGTGGGTTGTGTTTCTTGGAATGCAAGCGGCATCTTCTCATACACTGGCAGACCTGCTTGCAGGGAAAGTTCAGCGATACAGTGGAAACATATACATGAATTCGACAAAATGCACGATTAACTCGGTCAAACAGGCACAAATGAGGGGGATTTTTCATGTAAACGGACATTCTTCCATAGCATCTAATCTGTCTGTTGCCGAAAATATTTGTGTAATTAGATCTGATAAAACGTTTCCCTCGCCCCGAAGAAAAAAAGCGCAGAATTTTTTTGCCGGTGAAATATTAGGTGAAAAATATGCTCATATCAATCCTCGACTGTTGGCATCAGAGATATCGCTTTTTGATAAACATTGTGTAGAACTTGTAAAAGCAGCTACCATGAATGTAGAGGTAATTGTGATGCAAAGACACGACATTGATTACTCAGATACACAAAAGCGCGAAATGTCCGTAATTTTAAAGGAGTATGCACAAAATGGGATTTCTATAATTGAGTTCAGAAATGACATTTCAAAATCTATTGAATTTGCAGATAGGATTGTTGTTCTTGGTGATGCAGGGATAGTTTATGTTTTTAATCGAGATGAATTTGACAGTGAAAAACTGTATAAGGCAATGGGACACACCAAGCGAATTTTCACATCATCTGCACAAGAAGAGGAAATATTAAATGTATCTGATATTTCAAACAAATCTTTTAATAATCTGAGCTTTAAACTTCACTCGGGAGAAGTCATCGGTTTTATAGAAAGGCCGGGAAGGGCATGCGAGGGGATTTACAACCTATTAAGGGGAACAGAGCGAATAAAATCGGGAGAGTTGGTTCTAAACGGGCGAAACGTAAGCGCTTTTAAACAATCTAAGCTAGTTCAGCGTGGAATGGGATATATCGACAGCATAGAGCATACGTTTAATTACCCAAAAGAAATGCTCGCTTCTGAAGTGTTCATCTCGCTGTATGAGTCGGTGATGCATCCAAAACCATTTAACATAAAAAACTCACACTTTCGATTTGCTATAAAAGAATTTGTAAAAAAGTACTCCTTGACCCAAATAGACCTTAACCTGCCGATGAGGAAGCTTTCCGCCAATCAAAAAATGCAGGTTATGATGTACAGGTGGCTATGTGCAGGTGCAAAATGTATACTCATGTATCAACCGTTAAGATATGCAGACGCAGATATGAGTCAAGAGGTTATTAGATTCATACATGAGGCAAGAAATTGTATGGCGGGAATTATTATGACATCGCCGAGCCTTCAGGTACTAACTCAACTTTGTACCCGAGTTTTCGTAATAGACCAAAACGGTATTATTTGCGAGGCTTAACCAAATTGTAAAATAATATAACAAGCAAAAAAACCGACGTAATTATTAATATATGCGGTTTTTTTAAAAACACCTAAAAATCACGTACCTAATCTAAAAATCACGTCATTGTGCAAAAGAGCTTTTGCGGTTACAATTAATTTAACAAGCAACAACTTAGATATAATAAAACAAATAGTCGGAGGTAACTATGATAAACAAAGGTGCTGACACATCTTATAACTATTTTGATGGCATTGAATTTATGCCGTTTACAAGCAGTGAGAGTGAGCTGTTAAGAGGATACGCAAAAAAAGTAGCAGAACTTGCAAGCACTGAGCAAAATGATAAAAAAAGAAAGCTTTGGTATGAGCATAATGCACTTAGAAGCAAGACACCTGTAATACTGTGCGACCCCGAACATGGCTGGTATGAAATAATCAGAAGTGACGAGCTTGAATGCACGGGTGAACTTGCAAGGAAAATTGAATGGGTGCTAAAGCGTGAAATATTTTGGGGCGAGAGCATGGGCGACGACAGACCGATTGAAAGCACATTCTCAGTTCCGCACATATACACCGATACCGGATGGGGATTTCAAGAAGTTGAAGCTCAAAACAACACGGGCGGAGCTTACCATATAGATATACTCATGGAAGACTATGAAGAGGATATGGGCAAACTAAAATATCCGGAGATAGTGATTGATTGGAAAAAAAGCGACCAATTGCTTGAGATGATAACTGAACTTCTGGGAGATATCCTTGAAGTAAAACGTGCGACGAAGTGGTGGTGGAGTATCGCAACAAAAAGAGGTGTATCCGACACAATTGCATTTCTTCGTGGCATGGAAAATATGATGATAGACATGATTGAATATCCCGATGAGATGAAGCAGGTTATGCAGTTTATCTTGGATGGAAGCATGAAAAGACTTGATTTTCTTGAAGAAAACGGACTGCTTGTCCCCAATAACGATGGGACATATATTTGCTCTGGCGGGCTTGGATATAGCGACGAGTTAAATCCCGATGCTGAAAACACAAAGCTTTGCGATATGTGGGGCTTTGCTGAAAGCCAGATGACAAGTTCGGTTTCGCCCACTATGTTTGAAGAATTCATATTCGAATACCAACTACCAATGTTAAAACGATTTGGGATGACCGGGTACGGATGTTGCGAAGGTCTTGATACAAGGTGGGACATTATGCAAAGGATACCTAACTTGCGCAGAGTTTCGGTTTCTGCATGGGCAAACCATGAAAAGATGGCGGAACAGTTGCAGGACAAGTATATATTTTCCTCCAAACCCAGCCCGACCCCGCTCGCACTTCCGACTTTGGAGCAGGAAGAAGTGCGAGAATGGGCAAGGCAGGAAGCAATGCGCACGAAAAATTGTGTACCTGAAATCATCATGAAGGACAACCACACTCTTGGAAATAACCCGGAAAACGCAATTAATTGGTGGCGTA
>CAYJIQ010000241.1:0-3035 GCA_964370275.1 uncultured Christensenellaceae bacterium | reverse complement strand
TCCATATAACCTTCAACGAGTATAACCGCGCTAACCCCCTTTTGTTTGCGAACAAGGTTTAGTGCATATAGGTTGTTTCGCTTGTAAAAGATAACCGACTCCGGAGAATTAAGATATTTGGGTTCGTCCTCGTCTGAAAGCGCTCTTCCTCCAAACGCAATTACGTCCCCATTTGCATTTTGAATGGGAAAAATAAGCCTGTTTCTAAAGACGTCGTAAAAATGTTTCTCTTTGTTTCTGAGCATAGAACACTCCACAAGCTCATTTACCGTATATCCAAGGGATTTTAAGTACTCGCTTGTCTCATTAAACGAGTCGGGTGCATAGCCGATTCCAAACCGCTTTACTAGATGAGAAATTTGCGTGTTTTCTATGTATTGGCGAGCTTTTTGTCCATCTGAAGAGTGCAACTTATTAACGTAAAATATCGCCGCATCCCGCATAAGCGCATAAAGCCGCTTTTTGTGCTCCTGTCTTTGTCTGTATTCAGTGTCGTCCGTTATCTCGGGAGGAGTCATTCCGACTTTCTCGGCAAGCAGCGCAATCGAATCTCTGTAATCAAGTCGCTCCATTTCCATGATAAAGTTGATCACTCCGCCACCTTTTTTGCACGAGAAACAGTAAAACATTTGCTTTTTTGCACTGACACTGAAGGACGGGTTTTTTTCGGCGTGCCAAGGACAGGGCGCCCAGTAGTTGTCGCCCTTTCTTTTTAAAGGCAGATATGCGGAAATTACATCCACTATATCATTTTTTAAAAGCAATTCGTTTTTCCAATCCTCGCTAAATCCTGCCATCAATTCTCCTATAGTTTGGCCCAAAATTTTGGTACGTAAATTTCTTCAAATTTGTCGACGGCGTATTTGTCCGTCATCCCCGAAATATAATCTGCAACACACCTTGCAAGCCCGTCTTCTTCAAGAAACGTGAGGTATGTCTCCGGCATGTTTTCGGGATGTTTTTCATAATGTTCAAACAGCAGGCTAATTACGTTATCTACCTTTTTTTCCTCGGACTTTGCCTTCGAGGAGGTGTACACGTTGTTAAACATGAATTTTCGCAGTGTTTCCGTAGCATGCAAGACTTCCTCGCTCATGCTCACATTTGGGGTTCCTATGCTGTTTGTTATTACGTCCTTAACCATCGTGTCTATTCTTTCGCTGTAATTATTTCCTAATACTCGCGAAATTTCCCGAGGAATATCCGACTCAAACAGCACTTCTGCACGCTCTGAATCGGCTATGTCGTGATTTAGGTATGCAATCCTGTCGCATATATTTACCGCCATTGCTTCAAGAGTGTGTGGCTTCATGTTCTTCTTATGGTTTAGTATCCCGTCCCTAACTTCAAATGTTAGGTTAAGTCCTTTTTGTTTTTCAAGTTTTTCTACAACACGCAAACTCTGTTCATTGTGTGCAAATGATATTTTTTGTGACAGTGCTCTTTCTCCTGCATGCCCAAAAGGGGTGTGCCCAAGATCGTGCCCAAGAGCAATAGCTTCGGTTAAATCCTCGTTTAGTCCGAGCGCTTTTGAGATAGTTCTTGAAAGTTGAGAAACTTCCATTGTGTGCGTAAGGCGTGTTCTGTAATGACTTCCTACAGGAGACATAAACACCTGTGTCTTGTCCTTTAGCCGCCTAAACGCCTTGCTGTGAACTATCCTGTCCCTATCTCGCATGTATTCCGTGCGAAAATCACTTTCTGTAATAGGGAAGGCTCGACCCTGAGAATATTTTGCAAACGAAGCATGTTCACACAGCGTCTCTCGCTCGCGTTCGTATAAAAATTCCCTTATCGTCATCTCGCACCTCCAAAACATATCCAACTTATAATATT
Organism: uncultured Christensenellaceae bacterium; assembly: GCA_964370275.1. Taxonomy (GTDB): domain Bacteria; phylum Bacillota; class Clostridia; order Christensenellales; family Christensenellaceae; genus CAYJIQ01. Next base: position 1,199 of record CAYJIQ010000241.1, on the reverse strand, counting down.
AAACATACAAGGCTAAAAATCCTGCTTAATGCAAAACAAAACCGCCAAAATGTGATTGACGGTTAATATAATTGGCGGTTTTGTTCTCTTTTTTTATTTATACACTTTTACCGTTACTTCGACGAATTCTCCCTTGTCAAACGTTGATAATTCGCCTCTCACTCCGCTTTCTGTCAACTTAGCAAATGCCCGTTTAATCGTATTTACCGATAATTTATAACCGCATTTGATGCTTACCTTTCCCTTCGACTCCTCTTCAACTTCTCCATATAGTTTACCAAGCCTCCTTTCGACCAAGTCCTCGGTCATTTTTACACTCAGACCACCGATTATCACCTTTTCCACAAGCTCGAGCTGCGCCTCTTCGTTGTGAAGTCTTAAAAGAGCTCGCGCGTGCCGTTCTGAAAGCCTTGCCCCGACCAACTTTTCCTTTACGCTGGCAGGCAACTTAAGTATCCTCAGCTTGTTTGCTATCGTAGATTGGTTTTTAACAAGGCGCTTTGCAAGCTCGTCCTGCGTTATTCCATGCTCTCTTATAAGGCTAAGATATCCCTCTGCCTCTTCAAAGTAGCTAAGATTTTCCCTCTGCATATTTTCAACAAGTGCCATAACGGCACTATCCGTGTCCCGTGCTTCATATTGTATGAGCGCATTTATGCTCGTCAACCCTGCAAGTTTAGACGCTCTGAGTCTGCGTTCCCCCCCAATTAACTCATATTTTCCGTCTGCAAGTTCTCTTACGTTAATCGGTTGAAGCAAGCCGTGTTCCTTGATAGAGGTAGCCAGTTCTCTTAGTGCCAGCATCGAGAATGATTTCCTGGGCTGAAATGGGTTTGGCTGAATTGCGGCAATAGGAATACTAACGAGCTTTTGCTCGGGTTCCTGTTTGTTTTGAACTTTTACGAATCTTAACATCTTTTGTAACCCCTCAAATTATATATTATTTTACTAACTGTTTCTCCCCCCTTCCAAATATTTCCTGCTTAATCGCAATACTAGTGTTTTTTCGCTAAACAAACAGGAAATTCGACAATTTTCTTACCAAAATTTCCCCGGAAAAACACCCGCTCAAGCATGCGATAAAGTGCGACGAGAAAAAAAAATTTAAATCTTTTGTAATAAAGCCATTGACAAATCATAATATCTGAGATATACTTTTATCCGTTCGCAAGGTAATTACCATGTGACAAACGAGTATG
>CAYJIQ010000240.1:2592-3042 GCA_964370275.1 uncultured Christensenellaceae bacterium | reverse complement strand
ATTAAAGTCACATTCGTTCCGTCTACCACCCCTTCAGGCAACAAAAGCCCCTTCATTGCGGGATGTTTTCTCACAATAAGCGTATGTTCTTCAATCTCATTAACCAGTCGACCAAGATCAATATCGGGATTTTTTACGTCGTTTACGCCTTGTCCGCGAAAAGTAGGCACGTACAACAAAGTTTTTCCGGTAACACCCAGCTTTTTCTTTGAATCTTTTGTCAAAGCTTCTTTATTGTTCACGGCATTATCCGTCCTCGGAGAACCGAGACTGATAACGTTATTTTTATCAATCCCCAATGCACCCGCATAAATGTCCCTTGCGAGTTCCGACGAAACCACTGCATAGTCAAGCCCGTTTACAACGTACTTTCTATGAGTGTCGTTGCCGAACTTTTTAAAAGCACCAGAAGCATGCCAGAGCTGAATTACGGTACTTTTATGCTTCCCC
>CAYJIQ010000240.1:0-2582 GCA_964370275.1 uncultured Christensenellaceae bacterium | reverse complement strand
ATCCCTTCGTCTGTCAACTTATCTTTGACGCACTGTACATTTTCTCCAATTTCATCAGAAAAGCTGCTCAAAAATGCCACTCTTCGTTTAAGCGAACATGGCGCAAAGAGCAGTCTTAATACCTTCACCACAAAAAACGTTAATCTGCGCATATTATTTACGAAGGAGTATTAAATCTCCGACATTAGCTCCTTGAGCTCCATCATTTCGTCCTGAGAAATAGTAACACCTTTTCCCATCCTACTGTGATCGGGATTCCATTCTCTAATGTCATATTTGGGTGCTGCTTCATTCCAGCTAACCATGTTTAACTCTTTTGTCCAGCCTCTTGCGCTCTCGGATAAAATTCCGATGTGTTTTACAATTTCAAATTTTAATTCTGCCATTTTTACCCCTCCATATAATGTCACTTCCAATATAATAAGGTATATTTAAAAATTTTTCAAGTCTAACGTGAAATTTTATACGAATTTTTTGCAAATTGGACCGTGCTTGAAAATACAAATGCAATATGATAACATAAATAAAAAAAGTACTGTGAGGATTTTACGTGACAAAGACAAACGCTATGAGGATGTTAGATGCGGCGAAAATTGAATATCAAACACGAGAATTTGAGGTGAGTGAGGACAACTACTGCGGAGTTCAAGTTGCTAAACACTTTAACATGTGTGCAGATGAGGTCTTTAAAACGCTGGTTACTAAGGGCGATAAGAGCGGGATAAATGTATTTTGCATTCCTATAAACACAGAGCTTAACTTAAAAAAAGCCGCCATATCCAGCAACAATAAGAAAATCGAAATGCTTCCCATGAAAAATATTTTGAGTGTTACCGGATACATAAGAGGCGGTTGTTCGCCTATAGGAATGAAGAAAAAATTCCCCACTTTTATAGACGAAACCGCCATACTGTTTGACAACATCGGAGTTAGCGCAGGTGCACGAGGCTGCGAAATAATCATTAACCCGGACAAACTTTGTGAATTTGTACAAGGCACCTTTTGTGATCTGACTTAATTTCTTATTAAATTTTTTATGACAATCTCATTTTAAAATCTTCATAGCCGAACTCTTTTACGATATGCAATTGTCCCTTCTCGTCCACTCTTGAAATGGTGGGCAATTTCATTCCGTTAAAGGTGTTGTTTTTAACCATCGAATAAATTGCCATATCACAAAATACAATTCTGTCCCCTACTTTGAGCGGTTCATCAAACGAATAGTCGCCAATTATATCGCCCGAAAGACATGTTGCCGCACCAAATCGATATGTGTATGGTTTTTCTTTTGGTTCTCCCGAACCTATAACCCTTGGTCTATACGGAACTTCGAGTACGTCAGGCATGTGACATGCCGCAGAAGCGTCTAAAATTGCAATGTCTATGTCATTTTTTGTAATGTCGAGCACAGAAGCCACCAGGAAGCCAGCATTAAGCGCAATAGCCTCCCCCGGCTCAAGGTAAACCTTCACATCGTACTTTTCCCTAAACCTAACTACAGCTCGGATTAGCGCCTCTATGTCGTAGTCCTCGCGAGTTATGTGGTGACCTCCGCCGAAGTTTACCCACTGTACGTCATAAAAATATTTACCAAACTTTTCTTCCAGCGCATCAAGAGTGGTTACCAAGTCGTCGCTGTTTTGTTCACAAAGCGTATGAAAGTGAAATCCACTAATCCCTTCAAGCATATCAGCCCTAAAGTTCGCTAGTGTCACACCCATCCTCGAACCCTTTGCACAAGGGTCGTACATTCCGTGTTCGCCGGTTGAATGTTCGGGGTTTAGCCTTATTCCGCACTCTTTGCCGGATTTTATCGCCTTTTGCCGATATCTTTCCCATTCGGAAAAAGAATTGAAAATAACATGGTCACAGATTTCTAAAATCTCGTCCATCTCACTTGGAGTGTATGCGGCGGAAAAAACATGTGTTTCTCCGCCCATCTCCTGCGCCCCGAGTTTTGCCTCGTAAAGCCCGCTCGCAGTGCTTCCGCTTAAATATTTACTTACAAGCGGATACATACAAAACATTGAAAACGCCTTTTGTGCGAGCAAAATTTTGCAGCCGGATCTTTCTGAGACACTCTCTAATAATTCAAGATTTTTCTCGATTAGTCGCTCGTCAATCGCATAATATGGAGTTTTCAGTCCGTATATATCAAAATCTGCAACGTCGCTCATCAGTCCACCAAAGTCGGGTTATGATCTTCAACCCAAGGAAGCCCCCATTTGTTGAGTGCATCCATAAACGGATCCGGGTCAAACTCCTCTATATTATAAACTCCGGGTTTATTCCATGTACCATTCATGACGAGCATTGCACCTATCATAGCAGGCACGCCCGTTGTATATGATATCGCCTGGCTCTGCACTTCTTTATAGCACTCTTCATGATCGCAGACGTTATATACGTAATACGTACACTCCTTACCATCCTTGATTCCCTTGAAGATACAGCCGATGTTCGTCTTGCCCTTTGTTCTGGGACCGAGAGTCGAAGGATCGGGAAGCACTGCTGCAAGAAATTGCATTGGTACAATTTTTTGACCTTGGAACTCTATTGGCTCAATCGAAGTCATTCCGACA
>CAYJIQ010000239.1:0-3044 GCA_964370275.1 uncultured Christensenellaceae bacterium | reverse complement strand
AAATCAATTTTATGTTTTATTGCGCATCGTTTTACTCACAAAACTCATAGCTTCTTGGCAATCCATACAGTAAATCGGCACTGCCCACTCTGTATCTGATGGGACACACCTTTAATACAAAAAAGCCGCTATTGAAATGAATCCAATGACGACTTTTGTATGCTAAACTAATAAATTTCCGTTTGCAGTTTAATACACAAATAATTCTTCGAGAATAATCAACAAAACAGGAAGGGTTGCGACCATAAGAAAAGTAGTCTGTATAACAGCCCTCGTTGCAAATTCACTTGAACAATTATACCTTTCTGCGTAGAGTGCCCCGAGCGAACCACAGGGAAGTGCCGTAAGCAAAACACACGTTGCCGCGGGTATTGCCGGCAGATTAAGCCAAAGCACTATAACGAGCATGATTGCCGGAAATATGGCAAGCCTCACTGCCGCAACCAGATAAGACCACTTGTCCTTTAACAGCTCCAATAATTTAATCTTTGTAAAAGAACACCCAATAATCATAAGCGAAATCGGTGTCGTCATCGACCCTATATCGGAGAAAGTCTCTTGCAGAAAATTCGGAAGTTTTATTGGCGAAAACACCAGAATCAGCGTTAAAAAACATGCTATTGTCACAGGAGTTTTTATAAGCGTTTTGAGTTCAAACTTGCCCTCGCCCGCTATTGAACTTATTCCCCAAGTGAAAAATAAGAGTTGATACCCCAAGTTGTAAACCGCACAATATAAAACCCCTTCTTCCCCAAACATAGCTCCCGCAATTGGAAACCCAATAAATGCAGTGTTTGCAAACATCCCCATAATTACCATCATCTTCTTGTCGGTCTTTCCAAGCGGCAAAGGTTTTGAAATAAGAGACAACACAATCAGCGCGGCAATATAATACCCCGCCGTCAGCATGGCTGTTACTATAATTCCATCCGTAAGCTCGGGTGTCAATTCTACATTCCCCGATGAAATAACGGACAGCGGTAAAATCGCCGTGAGCAATAGCTTGGTAAGCCCTTTTTCAAGTGTGTCACTCAAAAGCCCTAATTTTTTTACAACATACCCAAATGCAATCATTAAAAATATGTTTGCAATAAGCTCTAAAATAATAGTCAATTAAATCATCCTTTTAAATAAAACCATGATAATATCTCTTCGCAACACTGCTATGAAGAAAATCTATGAGTGTTATAAAGTCAAACACTGGCAATCCGGTCGCTCTAGAGACATCTGCCGCATACGGCGGCATATCGCTGCATTCAAGCAAAATCGCCCCAATTTCAGAGCACTCTGCGTGTGCACCAAGCGCCGCACACACAACCTCTTTTCTTACACCATCGTTGTCAAAGGTGCCTCTACCTTCAAGAATACACGAAAATTCCTTTTCATTTCTCAAGTCTCGCATGACAAGACGCTCATCCCTAATACTTCCGCAAGCTTCAAGCAGTCTATCCGTAAGCGAAGACAAATCTGCCGTTAGGACCGCAATCTTTTGTCCCGGTTTTAACAGCATTTTTATCCATTCAATTTGAACGAGACTTGACATAGCAACGGGCACATCAAGAGCTTCTGCCATTTCTTTTTGAAAGTTTCCAAAAAAGCCGCACGCGCCAGTTATGGCACGTGCTCCCTTTCTCTGTAGTTTTTTCGCGGCATCTAGAAGCATGGGCAGGACATCGTCGCCAGCAGCAAAAAGTTGTTCTATGCCAAGTCCCTGCACACACTCCATAGCCACGGGGTAGTTATAGGTATAGGCGTTGACCACATTTCCGGGAATCAGAGGGTAATTAACCTCGTCAATATACATAATACCTACAGGAAACCCTGCCGTATTTTGCCCGCTTGGTTGTGTCAGCACACCCGTATTTTGCGGCGTAATATAGCCATATTCTCCAGCCATCTATGCACACACTTCCTTTTCTTTAAACCTTGAAAACCTAAGCCTTGAAATATCAAATTGTGTCGGTTCCTCTGCGACAAGTTCGGACATAAGCTTTCCCGTTATAGGTGATAGACAAATTCCATCTCCCTCATGGCCTGCCGCAATGAAGTACCCGGGAATTTCTTCCACTTCCGAAACTATGGGTAGATGATCGTCGATATACGGTCTGACTCCAGCATATGACCTAATACAATTAATTTCTTTTAGAATCGGATAAAACCTAAGTCCGCGCTCGGCAATCGCTACCATTGCTTCGATTTCAGTGCGCATATCAAAACCCCTAAACCCTCTGTAACCTCCCAGAAGTACATTATTTGCGTGCGTGTATTCAATGTTAAACGCAACGTTATATTCCTCAACAAGCGTAGAAACATTTCTCTTAAAGTTGATATTTTCAAATTTACTCATCATATATCCAAACTCAAGAACTTTGTGAAAGGAAATTTTCTCACATTTCTCTGAAATTAGGTTCATCCCCTTTCTTGGCTTAATCGGAATGTCAAGCCCCGACATCGCGCCGATTTCAGGCGCCCAAACTCCACCGCAGTTTATAACTTTTTCGCTTAAAATTTCCCCACCGTCTGTTGAAATAGCAAAGCAGTTATCCTTCTTTTTGATAGAATGGATGTGCGTATATGTGTACTTTTCAAGCCCGATTTTTTCGGCCTCATTTGTAAACGCAAAACAGACCTTATACGGACTCATTGCAGCATCTCCCGGTGTCCAAATTCCCCCCACCATGTCCTTAGCTAAAAACGGCTCCATCTCACACAGCGTTTTGTTGTCTACCATACCCATTTCATAGCCGTCCGCCGCCTGGGTCTTTGCATACTGTTCCGCCGCCTCATATTCAGCATCAGTTTCACATACATAAAGACACCCTTTGCGGTCAAATTCAAAGTCATAATCGAATTTTTTAGCTAATTTGTCGTATAATTCAATTGACGCTGCCCCCATTTTCGTGTCAAGCCCGGGTTGTTTGTCACAGATAAGTGCAACTGCATCGCAGTGACTCGAAGTGCCGTGGGCAATGTCTCCCCTGTCGATTAGTGCAACTTTAAAACCTTTCTCGCACAGATGATATGCAACCGAAGATCCTATCGCA
>CAYJIQ010000238.1:0-3062 GCA_964370275.1 uncultured Christensenellaceae bacterium | reverse complement strand
CATCATCCACGTAAGTGTACGGAGCCATTCCCGTAAGCACTGCAACCTGAATAGTTTGAACTTCGGCATCCCCTGCCGGCTCGCTTGTTTCGGCTGCTTGCTCAGTCGTACTTTCCGGTGTTGCAGATTCCGTTGCTTCTTGTTCAGCCGGTGCTGCACATCCGACAAAAAGACCTGTTGCCATTACACTGACCATTCCTAACGTTACTACTTTTTTTACCCATTTGTGCATTTTTTCCTCCTTTTGACATTCCCACTAAGGATGTCGGTAAAATTATTGAAAATCGCATTTTGCGATGTTTCACCTAACTTGCCGCCGAAACTTTTCCATTAATTCTGCTAAAGAATTCCTGTGTTCTCGCCTCTTTCGGATTCATGATTACATCTTCGGGCGAGCCTTGTTCGACGATGTTCCCATCCGCCATAAACACTACGTGGTTTGCAACATCACGGGCAAACTCCATTTCGTGCGTCACTATAATCATCGTTATGCCGGTTTTAGCTACTGCTTTAATCGTGTTTAGCACCTCACCAACAAGCTCCGGGTCTAGCGCCGATGTAGGTTCATCAAAGAGTATCACCTTCGGGTTCATAATGAGTGCACGAGCAATCCCCGCTCTTTGTTGTTGACCTCCCGATACTTGCGAAGGATAATTGTGCATTCTTTCCTGCAACCCTACTTTTGCAAGCAATTTTTCGGCTTTTTCTATCGCATCTTTCTTTATGTATTTTTGAACAACAATCGGTCCTTCAATGACATTTTCAAGAATTGTTTTATTGCGAAACAGATTGTAATTCTGAAACACCATAGAAGTCTGTCTTCTAAAATCGATAATCTCTCTATACGATGCCTTTTTACATTTAAGGGTAGTTTCGTCAATGGTTACACTGCCCTGATCCGCCGTTTCAAGGAAATTAATGCACCGTAGAAGCGTCGTCTTTCCCGAACCGCTGGGTCCCAATATAGCAACGACCTGCCCCGTATTTACCGTGAGGTCAATTCCGTTTAATATCTTATTTCCCGAAAACGATTTGTGAATGTTCTCCAGTTTTATCATAGCACGTTCCATATTGTCACTCCTCTAGTTTAAATATATTTAAAGGCTTCAAGAATCTACTTCTCGAAGCCCCATTGCTCGTTAAATATTAAAAGCTCCAAGAATTTTCTTCTCGAAGCCCCATTGCTCGTTAAATATTAAAAGCTCCAAGAATTTTCTTCTCGAAGCCCCATTGCTTTTCATAATCTCATCGCTTTCGTTCTTGCGATTTATTATGTTTGTATTATACTATGCATATCACAGTTTGTCAATTACTTTTTGCAATTTATTTGTTTTTATTATTCATTTATGTAATTTCTATCATTTCATTTTCTATCATTTTTCCCTTATAATCGCATTTTTTCTCACAACAAACTATTTATTTGCAAGTTGTCATTTCAATAATTTCATTCGCTCCGGTTTCATTGTGTAATTAATACTGTTTTTGACAAATCCTCTTTGATTGTCTTAGCGTTTTTTTAATCCCTCGAGCGTCTTTGCGCTTGACAACCCCCTAAAAATAGTGTAAATTAATCTTACAAATCACGTGTGCTCGAGCACACACTACATATTTCATGCGCAGGAGGCAAACACAGATGAATGGATACGAAAGAGTAATGGCGGTAATTGAAGGAAGAATTCCCGACAAGACACCAAACGCAAATATTATTATGATGCTTGGTGCAAAGGAAATCGGTGTAAAATATGCTGATTATTGCAGAAACAGCAATCTTCTCGTCGAGGGAAACTTAGCTTGTGCGCAAAAATACGGGCTGGATGTGGTAACAGTAATGCAAAGCCCAATCTCCGAAGCAGAAGGCTTGGGTGCAGAAGTGGTGTTTCCCGAGGACGATGTTCCGTATCCGAAAACTCCGCTGATAAAATCAAAAACGGATTTACTTTCCTGTAAAATTGTAAAGCCCGAGGATTGCTTTATGATGGGCAATGCGATCAAATCTATCGAAAGCTATAAGACGCAGGTAAAAGGCGAACTTGGGATAATAGGTTGGGTCGAAGGATGTTTTGCCCAGGCGTCTGATCTAATGGGAGTTAACGAGTTCTTGATTGGCCTTGCGGATATCGAAGACGACGATGAGACATTTATTCCCGATTTGATGGACTTTATTCTCGAACAGGAAATTCTTTACGCAAAAGCACAAATTAATGCGGGAGCAGATATTATCGGAGTTGGCGATGCAATTTCTTCGGTTGCGGGGCCATACGCATACAGAGAACTTGCAGGTACTTATCAGCGCAAACTAATGAGCGCGATTAAAGAAATGGGTGCAAAGACAAAGCTTCATATCTGCGGAAACATCACCCCGTTTATAGACCAAATCCCCTACGAAGTTTGCGATATTATCGACATTGATCACATGGTTAATATTAATAAAGCAAAAGAAATTGTAAATGGAAGGTCGGTTATCTCGGGAAATTACGATCCTGTTGGGATTTTACTTCAAAGTACACCCGCACAAGTCTCGGAGGCGGTCATAAACTGCATGCATTCTCAAGACAAGACAAGGTATTTTAGTGCGGCGGGTTGCGAAGTTCCAAAGGAAACACCTGTAGAAAACCTGTTGACGGTAAAAAGTGTTTTAGAAGAGCAGAAATAGGCAGTTTATGAGTATGACTATTAAACAAATAGCGGAGTTGGCGGGAGTTTCTCGCGGAACTGTGGATAGGGTAATCCATAAAAGAAGCGGCGTTCACCCGGAGGTTCAGCAAAAAGTTCAAAGAATACTGGATGAAAACGACTATTGTCCGAATTTAGTTGCAAAGGCACTTAAATGCTCACAATCATATTTTAATTTTGCCTACATTTTGCTTGATAGGGTGAATCCGTTTTGGGAGATAATTTCAAGTGGGTTTGAGCACGCACAGAAGGAACTTAACCCATACGGTGTGCGACTTACAAAGGCATACATGGACGATATTTCCCAGGAGTCTCAGATTGCTTGTATAAACAACCTTATTGAAAAACAGCCTGATATACAAGGCATTATGCTTCCAGGGATTGAATCC
>CAYJIQ010000237.1:0-3077 GCA_964370275.1 uncultured Christensenellaceae bacterium | reverse complement strand
ACCCGATAAATCCTGCCCCAGAGTTGCGGCAGCTTGCGAACTTGCAGACTTGTAATACAGCTTTGCTCCTGCCCTCAACAGCTGCCCCTGCCCTGTGACGATAAGCGAAGCTTTTCCGCTTCCCGCAGCTTCTGCTGAAACAGTAAGTGCACCCATGCTTCCCTGGTACAAATAAATCCCGTCTTTTTTGTTGTTTAAGACAAAAGCATCGTGATAAATTCTGCCTTCAACAAGCTGTCCGTTAATTCCCGGTGGATTGTCATGAACTTTATACTCTGCAAGCTTTTGCGGAGCAGTCGTCGCCGCCGGGTGAACTATCATAAACTCAGTGCCTGCGGGAAGGTACGAAGTTGGAACGAGAAATACACTTATTCCGTCAATAAGCCCAATTGCACCCGATGTAATCATGCCCTGCCCAAGGTCGCTTCCCTTGATAAATTCACTATCTCGCTTTAACTTGTTTAAAAACGACGACGTAACGACCGCACACCTTCCTTCAAGGGGCACAAGAGAATCGAGCATATCCGCATTCGCCGTAATAAATGCGCTGTATGCATTTTCATTTGTAAGAGCACCTGTGCCGATATTTCCGGCTCCGAGCGCCATCTTTGCAAACCTGTATTGGTCAATCTCGGGAAGCACCACCTCATCAAGCTGTCTTGAAAGCGCAGCACCCGCCTGCATAACACCCATAGTGTCCGAAGATGAACGTTTGTCAATGGTAAAAGTAAAGCTCCTGTCCTGGCTAAGCGTCATCGTCTGAAGCGTGTTTTCAAGCTCAGCGGGAGATCCGTATCTGTTTGTCCCCGTTAGCAAATAGTCGTTCATAGGCGAGGTCGGAATGCTAAAAACCTTTACCGTACTTCCGTCTACAAAGTCATAATCACTATTTACAAATGCGGCAGATTTTGCCGCCGTTTTAAACCTCTCGTCTACCACCGATGAGTACTTTTCCGCATAGTTAATTGCCATAATTTTTTCTCCTTATGTTTTATAATTTGTGTAAAAAAAACAGAGCCCTAAAAACGGACTCAAAACCTAATTGTTAAGCTTATCCTGCGATTTTTCAGCCCGCAGCTCCTCATCATGCGCTCTAACCTGTGTTATAGGTTCGAGCAGTTCAAAAACTGTCTTGTCGCTGACGATTCCCTTGAGCGCAACCGCATGTTCAACGCTCGCCTTCTCGGGAAAATTTTGCGTAAACTTAACGGTAACAACGTCGCAAACATCGGGAAAGCTAAAGCCAAATAACCCCGACACCGCCTCGCTCACAAGCTTAAGCCTCAAAAACAATCCCTTCTCCATAGACGCGCGCTTTTTTGCAAAGAGCTGGACTATCCCCCAAGTCTTGTACTTTAGCGCAACACCGCTCGACACCGAGCTAAAACTATCGTCCGACAAATCGGGAACTCCCGCCACCTGTAATATATCCTCTTTTAAAGTTTTCTTGTGGTTTTCTACCGCACTGTCGTTTAAGTTTTTAGTAATGTAGCTTGCTGCACCGTCGCTTGGCATCCCGAGCACCCGTTGTGTCTTTAGCGTGTTGAGCGTGTCCTCGTCGGGCTTTTCAAATCCGGATAACACAAGATAAGCTCCCGCTATGCTCTGTAAATCATCCGTAACATTTGAAATCGTCAGATTATAAGCGTCAATGTTCTTTGTGACACACTCAAAATCTCCCATTTTAAAGCTGTTATTTGTGTATTCGGTAAGGTTTGGCGAACTAAACGGCGTCGCATACTCGCATGTAAACTCAAGTTTGTTTTTTATCTTAAACATCCTCGTACGTCCCGCCTCATAAACTTCACCCTCAATGTACTTTCCCTCCTGCCAATACCTAACCCCTGCAACAGCCTTAGCGTTTAAACCCGGTTCGTAGATGACAAAACAGGTCCTCGGGTCTATAGATGCAATCTTTACGTTCTTGTCCTCACCTATGTATACAAGGTCATACCCGACTCCCGCAATACTCATGTTCTGCGCAATATCGTAGTTCACCGACTCCTCATCATTTGCATCATAAATCCCCCTAATAATTTCGCCCATGCGCTCATCCTCAAACACATAGACAGGCGGAATCCCACAAAAAAATCCCGTTGCAGTGTCAGTTATGTACTTTGCTATGTTTGTATTAGCCTGGTTGTCCGGTCTACCGCCGGGAATCTCCCCCTTGTCCACCTCTCGCTTGCCGAGGTAATAGTCATAATTGACGCCCTTTGCCTGCATCATGTGTGCGACTACCATATCCTCAACAAGCTTCTCGTTGAGGAACTCAGCCATTGTTTCCTCCTAACCCGGCAAATCCCATAAGGAATGGATCCGGAGAATTCGTCCCCTTTCCGGGCGTATATCCGGGAATTCGTTCGCGCAGTTTTTCATTAACCGCCGCAAAAAAGTGCTTCTCAAAAATTAATATTTTGCCAAGAGTGTCCTGTTCATCCTCTCCAACGAGAAACTCAGCAAAATGAGCAGACAATCCTCGATTAACAAGTTCTTTTCCCGCCTGCTGAGTGAGAAGAATCCTCCTGTTTTCCTTAAGAAGCCTTTCCTTTTCAAGCAACGCTTCTTCAAGCTTTTGCCCTTCACTAAGTCCCTCTACACGTACTTTTTCCTCATAATCGCTCTTGATATTATTCTTTACATCCTCTTTTTCAATCTCGCTTTTTTTAGTCCACTCCTCCTTTTGCTTGCTCACTGCATCCTCACACATCGCCTCCACCTGCTTTTTTAGCTCCTCATCCTTTAACAGTTCCTCTAATTTCATACTGCGTATCCTTTCTTTTTAGGTTTTACAAGTCAATTCCTTCTAACCTTCTGCTCTTCCTAACACCCTCAACAGCATACCTGAGCGCCGCCATCGCATCATCCTTTACGGGAACAGGTATGTCAAGCAAGTTTCCGCTAAGCTCATCCTTGTGCCACCTCCATTCTCTGAGTTCCTCTATTGTATTTATGCAAAGGGAAGAGACGACGATTTTTTTCGACTTTAAAAAATCAATCTGTGCGCGCACACTTCCCGGTTCCTTGCTAACCGCTCGAGCTAAAAAGCCCGCCTTTCTCCACATCAAAATCCTATC
>CAYJIQ010000236.1:0-3107 GCA_964370275.1 uncultured Christensenellaceae bacterium | reverse complement strand
AGCATTTAAACTGAATACCAAATTACAAACACCTACGCAACTCCACCGCTATATCTGATGACACGTGAAGATCTGGATGTTTCAGAGGTGAAGAGCATTGCGACAATCGGCTACACGACGCTTAGTGAAGAGGAAATAGAAGTTGAGTACCCGGGAAGTGAAATTATTGCATATTCGAGCTTTGAAGATGCAGTTAGTGCGTATAACGTCGGAAGTGCAGATGCTGTGCTGTTTACAAATACCGGATATGCAAATGATTTGTTGCAATCTGATGGATCATCTGTGCACACAACAAGGTTGAGCCTTCCTCTGGTTCTTTTTGTGTCTAATGAAATTGCAGACGAATTTGTTCCAATATTTAACGTGCTTTTTTCTCTTATTGTTGAAGGGAACTTTATAGAAGTTGAAACAAGGCAATCCATTGAAGCTATTCAAGGTGGTATGACCGTAGAAGAGCTTCTTGAAGTATATTGGCCTGTTCTTGTCATGGGTGCGGTTATTATTGTTCTTATAATTATCGCATACACAATGTTCCAAAGGGGACAAAAGGAAAAGGCTATTGTAACTGCGCTCAACTTTGACAAGATGACGGGGCTTCCGACAATGCACAAACTCGAAGAATCGGCAGGAAAGATACTTGACAAAGCATCCGACGGTGAATACGAAATAATCTACCTAGACATAGATTACTTTAGACTTATTAATACGTTATTTGGGTTGGATAAAGGGGCGGACGTATTAAAAATGATGGCGAAAGTGTTGCAAACAGAGCTTGAGGGAACGGGCGCACAGATAACGAGAATTTACGCAGACCAGTTTGGCATACTTAAAAAATCCGCTGATGATAAATCAGTCGAGCAGATTTGTGAAGAAAAGATGATACCTGCTATCAAGGAAATTCTTGGTAAGACGTTTGCACTGAGTATGTCTATAGGAATATGCAAAAACAAGGCGAAAACAGAGTCGCTATCTGTATTATTAGATAGGGCAAATGTCGCAAAGGCAAAGGGAAAATCAAGGCACATGGTGACTTGTTACTACTTTGACGAGCTTATGGAAAAAGAATATGAAAACAGAACGAACGTGACATATAAAATGGAAAAAGCTCTTGAAGATGGTGAATTTTCTATGGTGTATCAGCCAAAAATCAGCTTTGAGACTCTTAAAATTTGTGGAGCAGAAGCGCTTGTCAGATGGACCCCGCCACAAGCGCCGCCGATTTGGCCTGATGCATTTATCCCTGTGTTTGAGGCGAATGGATTTATAAACAACCTTGACATGTATACATTCAACATGGTATGTAAGTTTATTAAAGAAAATGAAAACCGTGTTGCAATTCCGCATATTGCCGTTAATCTTTCGGCGATTACAATCCAGGATGAGCTCCTTGCAGATAAGCTCTCCGAAATTCTACAAAAGCATGGTGTAAAACCTGAGATGATAGAGATAGAGCTTACAGAATCTGCTATGATTGATGGAGTAGATACGATATCAAGGAAAATTCAAGAACTGAGAGCAAAGGGTTTTACCGTTTCTATAGATGACTTTGGAAAAGGGACGTCATCACTGGGCAAGTTAAGCTCAATAGACATTGATATCATTAAGATGGATAAGGACTTCCTGGACTTCAGTGTGGACAACAAGAAGGGCGAAATTGTCGTTGAAGATATGATTAGAATGGCAAAGCGCTTGGATATGAAGGTAGTTAGCGAATGTGTAGAGACTGCTACGCAGGCAAACTGGCTAAAAGGACTGGGTTGTGACATGGCTCAGGGTTACTATTTTGAAAAGCCGCTTGTGCCTGGTGAGTTTATAACTACGCTAAGAGCGGATAAGACTTATCAAATTTAATAGTAATAAAGTAAAATAAAACGGCTCATCGCATGTGATGAGCCGTTTTTTCATTGATCTGATTTAATTAAACTAATATTTCGCGGACTTTCATAACGCCTTCAATTTTCAATATGTCATCAATTAGGCTGCTTTCAGGCTTTGTATCTAGGTCAAAGACTGAATATGCAACGTCTTTTCTTGACTTATTTACCATCTCAGAGATGTTAAGCGACTTAGAAGCGATGAGCATGCTTATAGGGCCTACCATATTCGGGAGGTTTTTATGGATTATTATTACGCGGTACATTGCAGGTGCAGGCAAGATGCACTCGGGGAAGTTAACCGAGTTTTTGATGCTACCTGTATTGATGTACTCCTGGAGCTGCTGTGCAGCCATCTGTGCACAGTTTTCCTCGGATTCGGGAGTGGATGCTCCAAGGTGAGGTATACAGATAACGCGTGGGTTTTCAAGCGACTTCTCCTCGGGAAAATCTGTAACAAAGCGCGAAACTTTTCCGCTTTCCAGGGCTTCGTATAGCGAAGTCTTGCGGACGAGACCGTTTCTTGCAAAGTTTAGAATTACAACCCCGTCTTTCATTTTGGAAATTTCCGAAGAGCTGATGAAGTCTTTAGTTTTTTCCATAAGTGGAATGTGCATTGAAATAAAGTCAGAGGAAACAAGAAGTTCGTCGACCGAAATCGCACGATGCACACCTCTGCTGAGCATCCAAGCTGATTCAACGGAGATAAACGGATCGTATCCGATTACGTTCATTCCAAGCGAGCTTGCAGCATTGGCTACCATTACTCCAATTGCGCCCAGTCCAATTACGCCTAACGTCTTCCCTTTGAGTTCAGGACCAACAAATTGTGATTTGCCCTTTTCGACCAATGAAAGAACCTTGTCGCCTTGCCCTACAAGCGTCTTTACCCAAGCGTTTGCCTCAAAGACATTTCTTGAAGCCATAAGCATGCCGCAAATCACGAGTTCTTTGACTCCGTTTGCGTTTGCTCCCGGTGTGTTGAATACGACGATTCCTTTGTCTGTGCACGAATCAATTGGGATGTTGTTTACACCTGCACCTGCACGAGCAATTGCAAGAAGTCTGTCAGACATATCGATTGAATGGCAGTCTGCAGAGCGCACAAGCAGTGCATCGCTATCTGCGTCTTCGTGGTGAGATGAAACGTTAAATTCATCGCGCTGAAGGTAGTCATATACGATTGAATAAATTTTGTTTAGCTTTTTTATTTGATACATAGTTAAGCATTTT
>CAYJIQ010000235.1:0-3133 GCA_964370275.1 uncultured Christensenellaceae bacterium | reverse complement strand
AAAATTATCCTACTAAAATTGACCTGGATTGCAAGACGTACTCTACTGTCTCCTTTCGACCCTTCGTTACATCAAACCACATACATTCATCCGTTTGTTAAATAAACATGTACACCGACTTGAAGCACTGTATATAGTTTCTTGTACTGCTTTTTCTTACTTGATATTGTCATTATAGTGACTTTTTATTTTCGTTTCTTCTTTTTTCTTGACATACTGAGTTAGATTTTATATATGAATGACATCATTATGTACCATTTGGTACATAAAACCCCTTGACATTACTGAATTTATGGTATATCTTTATATCTGCGAGCATTTTTTGTCGCAACTGTATAAATTCTAGTAAGGAGGAAATCTGTGGAAGCGCTTGACTATATCGAAAGTTACTTAGCACAAAACAACCCTGCTCGGCTTTTACATAATTATTACTATAAAGAATTTCCACCTGGTTGGTCAAGAAAATCCGGACATTCACATTCTTCACTCGAAGTCGTCTGCTGTGTGAATGGCACCGCATATTATTTAATAGAAAATTTAAAGCGCCCTGTGGTTCTAAATAAAAACGAACTCATTCTCATCCGTCACAATACTTACCACACCATGTATGTATCTCAAAATTCAAAGTGCAACTGTGTCGGGGTTCATCTGAGCACTAATTTCGATTCCGGCGATAAGCTTGACGAAGCATTTAGCGAGCTGTTTTTTAGAGACTTGCCAAGCATCAAACTATACGCAGATAACACTATAATAGAGTGCATGAAGCGAATTACGCTTGAAATGAATAAAAAAAATGACGGGTACGAACATGTAATTAAGTCCGAAATTTTGCGACTTATCGTGTTTTTAATGCGTTGCCACAACACAGGTTCCAAACAATTCCCCTCGCAAAACGACTATGTCGCCAATGCGCTTGCCTTCATCCACGGCTCACTTTCCGACATAATCTCTACCACCGACATCGCAGCCCACGTGCATATCAGCCCTGAATATCTAATGCGCCTTTTTAAACAAAATATCGGCAAAACAGTTATGCAGGTTGTTCTGGAGCTGAGAATGGACAGAGCTGAACACTTGCTGACAAACACCTCAATGAGCATTTCAAAAATCGCCGACGAGTGTGGCTACCTAAATCTCCAACACTTCAGCATGGCTTTTAAAAAATTCACCGACACCACTCCGTCTCGCTTCAGAAAAGAAAGCCAACAGCTACTGTTTTCAGATGCAGACGAATAACTCACCCCGACTCCACCACAAAATTGCAAATTCTAACATAAGTTGCCAATTTTAACAGTTTATATTCAGCGTATTGTCTGTATCAAAATTACATTCAATTCTTTTTTATTATACTCCTAAACTCAGTGGGAGAAACTCCATAACACTTTTTAAATGCAACACAAAAATAATGCTGAGAGGCATAACCCACGATATCCGCAATTTCGTATACCTTTGCTTCAGTATCTTCAAGCAATTTTACAGCCCTGTCCATGCGAACTTTTGTTATATATTCGATGTTGTTTATGCTCATCTCCTGTTTAAATTGTCTGCTTAAATGACTGGCGTTGACATTAAATTCTGTCGCAAGCTCGGTAACTGAAAACACAGAGTCAAACGCCTCTTTGTCGATGTGTTTTTTTACGTTTCTGATAAACTCCGAAAGTTCATTCCCCGACTCTTTTTCAAAGTGCTTAAATGCACTCGCTATGTCGTCAACCCCGGTTTGCTCAATCTTTATGCTCAAACTGTGCGACGAGCACTCCATAAACACATTCTTTGCTTGGTGAACTATCTTATTTACTTCGTCGCCACCAATATCGTTAATAATTACGCACAACTTTCCGTATAGCGCAAACAATACATACTCGTTTGTATACTGCGATATCACATCTTCAAAAATATTTTTTAGTGCAAACGATAATAGCGTTTCATCCCAATTATCCGCTTGACCATCGGATTTAATCTGAATTTGCAAAGCAAAAAGTCTGTCAGAAAGAGCTAAGCCGAAAAATACAGACTGTTTTATTATCTCGTCACTCGTGAGCTTCCCCTCGATAAGCTCAAGCAAAAAATGCTCCCTCAATACGCTCAAATTTCTACTCAAAATATCCCGTTCAAGCTCAGTCTTTTTAGTCGTCTCTTTTTGAGAGCTTATGACCTGCGCAACCTTTTTTAACACATCATATAGTTCCTTTTGGTTGACGGGTTTTAATATATACTCATAAACTCCGACCGAAACTGCCTTTTTTGCGTAGGTAAAGTCATCATACCCGGTAATCACAATGCATTTTGCATCGGGGGTATGCTTGTGAATTTCTCTTGTTAGATCAAGCCCATCAAGCTTTGGCATACATATGTCAACAAGGCACACATCGGGGTTTTCAGCTTTCACCTTTTCAATCGCCTCTTTACCATCCTTTGCAAAAGCACACACCCTCATCCCAAGGCTTTCCCAGTCTATGCAAGATGCAATTCCTCTTCTTATCTTTGGCTCATCGTCCGAACTAAGCACTTTAATCATTAGAACTCTCCTCCAAAACAGGGTGACATATTGTTGTTGTCGTCCCCACGCCCTCTTGTGAATCTACTATGACACCGTAACCTTTTCCATAACTTAAAGATATCCGCTGGTGCACATTAACCACGCCATATGCACCGTCTTCCCTTGGAATAAAATTAAGCAGAGAATTTCTCACTTCCTTTAACCTCTCTTCGCTCATCCCCTTGCCGTTGTCTGAAACGCTCAAATAAAGAACATCTTGCTCTCTCCACACATCAATTGAAATCTCGCCCTTTTTTTCCGTCTCTTTTATTCCGTGATATATAGAATTTTCAACAAACGGTTGAAGAATTAACTTTTCAACATAAAGCTCACAACAGTCCTCCGCCACATTTACATTATACTCTATCATGTCCTCATACCTGACTTTTTGTATGTGCAGATAGCTGACAACATGCTTAATCTCTTTGTTGACAGAGATTGTTCTGCTCCCCTTTGAAAGCGAGATCCTAAAAAGTGTAGCAAGCGTATCCACCGTTTCCACAATGTCATTTGCATCATATTCAAGCGCCATCCAATGTATTGTATCAAGGGTATTATATAAAAAATGTGGTTTAATGTTGTTTTGCAGTGCCA
>CAYJIQ010000234.1:677-3169 GCA_964370275.1 uncultured Christensenellaceae bacterium | reverse complement strand
GGTGAGGTTTCCGTGCCCTTGCTTTCTCCGGTATCTTTTGCTATGGCGGTGGAGCAAACGCACTCCCCCACTCCCGAACCGACTCCCGAACCGACACCCGAGCCGACGCCGACTCCCGATACATTTATAACTATCGGCGGGGTGGGCGACATTATGATTATGTCCTCGCAGGTTTCGGGCGCGTGGATAAGCTCTGAGGAAGTTTATGACTTTAAACCGAGCTTTGAATATATGGGCGAGGTTTTTGCGGGGGCGGATATTCTTCTTGGGAATCTGGAAACTCCTCTTGCGGGCAAGGACGACGGCGGATATTCGGGGCGAGCGCCCGCCGAACCGACTCCCGACGCAGAGGGAAACACTCCCGAAAAGGAACGCCAGACCTTCAACGCTCCAGACGAACTTGCAACCTCGCTAAAGGAAGTCGGATTTGATGTGTTGAGCACGGCAAACAACCACGTTCTTGACAGAGGGCAGGACGGGCTGTTGCGCACCATCGACGTCATAAGAAACGCGGGATTGGCACAGACCGGGTCTTATCTTTCAGAGCAAGATAGGGCACAAAACGCCTGCATTGTCGAGCAGGATGGGTTTGCCATTGGATTTATTTCCTGGACTTTCAGCGTAAACGGATATGAGTCGAGAATGGATTCGGGGGCGAGAGATTATATGGTTGGAAGGACGGGAGACGAGGAAGGAATGCTCGCAGACATAAAGACGCTAAAAGACGCCGGAGCCGAATATATAGTTGCTATCCCCCACTGGGACGAAGAATATAGAAATTCTCCGCTTTCTTCGACCAGAGACCTTGCAGAGTGGATGCTTAAAAACGGCGTGGACAGCATCTTTGGATCGCACCCGCATGTCGTCCAGCCGGTAGAATACGTAAATGTGGAGCGCGAGGACGGGACTTCTCACACAGGACTTGTTGCCTTTTCGATGGGCAACTTCATCTCAAACATGTATCCCTCTCCAAAAGACTATGGGATGTATGTGCAGTTGCAGCTGAAACGAGATGGAAGTACGGGGGAAATCTCGATAAGCGATGCAGGATTTGTCCCGACACTTTGTGAAAAAAATGACGTAGACGGCAGGACAGTTCACCAAGTAATTCCCGCAAATTTATCGAGTGAAGGGGACCTTCTGGACTCCTACGAACACGTCACGGAAATATCGGGAACACAGATTTTACCTCTTTTTTGAAAATTGGGTGAAATAATTATGACCAAATTGTAAAAATCCTTCAAAAAACTGGATATTAAGTAAAAAAAATCACAATTTGCTGTTGTATAACGGCTGTTTTTGGTGTATACTCTTACGTGGTAATAGTCAGTCAGTTTTGACCGGCCTCAAGAGAGGTCGAGGTATAATTTTAGGAGGAGTTTATTACATGAGCACAAAATTCGTATACCTTTTTAGCGAAGGTAACGCATCAATGAAGAACCTTTTGGGTGGCAAGGGCGCAAACCTTGCTGAAATGACAAGCCTTGGAATGCCCGTTCCCCAGGGATTCACAATCACAACAGAGGCTTGCACAAAATACTATGAAGACGGTCAGGTTATCGCTGACTCCATCGTAGAAGAAATCTATGCAGCTATCGAAGCAACAGAAAAAGAACAGGGCAAAAAATTCGGCGATCCAGAAAACCCCTTCCTCGTATCCGTTCGTTCGGGCGCAAGAGCTTCTATGCCGGGAATGATGGACACAATCCTAAACCTCGGTCTTAACGATATCGCAGTAGAAGGTATTGCAAAACTTTCAAACAACCCAAGATTCGCATACGACAGCTACCGTCGTTTTATCCAGATGTTCTCAGACGTCGTTATGGGCGTAGAGAAAAAGCACTTCGAGCACATCCTTGAAACAGTTAAAGAAGAAAAGGGCGTAGAGCTTGATACAGACCTCGACGCAAACGATCTTAAAAAAGTTGTTTCATTATATAAAGAACTATACAAAAAAGAAATGGGAAGCGACTTCCCGCAGGACGCAAAAGAACAGCTTCTAGGCTCGGTTAAAGCTGTTTTCAGAAGCTGGGACAACCCAAGAGCTATCATTTACAGACGTATGAACGACATTCCTTCAAGCTGGGGAACTGCTGTTAATGTTCAGGCGATGGTATTTGGTAACATGGGAGACGATTGCGGAACTGGTGTTGCATTTACACGCGACCCCTCCACAGGCGAAAACAAGCTTTACGGCGAATATCTCATGAACGCACAGGGCGAAGACGTTGTTGCGGGTATCAGAACACCCCAGCCGATCTCTTCACTTCACGAAGTTATGCCCGAAGTATACAACCAGTTTGTTGAAATCGCAGGCAAGCTCGAAAACCACTACAGCGACATGCAGGACATGGAGTTCACAATCGAAGGCGGAAAGCTCTTCATGCTTCAGACAAGAAACGGCAAGAGAACAGCTCCCGCTGCACTCAAAATCGCTGTTGACATCGTAGAAGAAGGCAAGCTCACAAAAGAGCAGGCTATCATGAAGGTTG
>CAYJIQ010000234.1:0-667 GCA_964370275.1 uncultured Christensenellaceae bacterium | reverse complement strand
GGCTTCCGGCATCACCCGGCGCTGCTTGCGGAAAAATCTACTTCACGGCTGAAACTGCAGTTGCTGCAGGTGCAGACGGAACACAGGTTATGCTTGTTCGCCAAGAAACTTCACCCGAAGATATCGAAGGTATGCACATTGCACAGGGTATCCTTACACAGCGCGGCGGTATGACTTCACACGCAGCAGTTGTTGCTCGTGGAATGGGAACTTGCTGTGTTGCAGGTTGCGGCGAAGTTAAGATTGACGAAGAAGCAAAGACAATGACAATCCTTGCTACAGGCAAAGTATATAACGAAGGCGATTCAATCTCGCTCGACGGTAGCACAGGTTGCGTATACGGCGAAGCTATTGCTACAAAAGAAGCTGAGCTTACAGGCGACTTCGGCACAGTTATGGGTTGGGCAGACGAAATCCGTACAATGAAAGTCAGAACAAACGCTGACACACCCGAAGATGCGCAAACTGCAATGAACTTTGGCGCAGAAGGTATCGGCCTTTGCCGTACAGAGCACATGTTCTTCGCAGAAGACAGAATCTTTGCAATGCGTCAGATGATCGTTTCAAAGACAAAAGAGCAAAGGGAAACAGCACTCGAAAAGCTTCTTCCGATGCAGAAGGAAGACTTCAAGGGCATCTACAAGGCAATGAAGGGCTACCCTGTAAC
>CAYJIQ010000233.1:0-3225 GCA_964370275.1 uncultured Christensenellaceae bacterium | reverse complement strand
TCTCTTGCCGGAGTTAGGTACTGTCTTGGGTCGAAGTGGTCGGGGTGAAGGGATAGATGTTCACGCACCGCCGCCGTCATAGCAAGTCTTAAGTCTGAATCGATGTTGATTTTGCAAACTGCAAGTGAAGCAGCTTTTCTGAGCATCTCTTCGGGAACGCCCTGTGCGCCTGCCATGCTTCCGCCGTATTCGTTGATCTTCTTTACGAAGTCCTGCGGAACGGATGATGCGCCGTGAAGAACGATGGGGAAGCCCGGAATCAATTCGATGATTTTTTCTAAAATGTCAAATCTGAGTTCAGCTTCGCCCGCAAATTTGAATGCGCCGTGGCTTGTACCGATAGCGATTGCAAGCGAGTCAACGCCTGTCTTGCTAACGAATTCTTCAACTTCCTCGGGGCGAGTGTAGCTTGAATCTTCTGCGCTAACCTGAACGTCATCTTCAACGCCGGCAAGTCTGCCAAGTTCAGCTTCAACAACGACACCGTGGTCGTGTGCATATTCAACAACTTGCTTAGTAACTTTGATGTTTTCTTCGAATGAGTGGTGTGAACCGTCAATCATGACCGATGTAAATCCGCCGTCGATGCAGCTCTTACATGTCTCAAAGCTGTCGCCGTGGTCGAGGTGAAGGGCGATGGGAAGTCCCGAATCTTCGATTGCAGCCTCAACGAGCTTTCTTAGATAGATGGGGTTAGCATAGTTTCTTGCACCCTTTGAAACCTGGAGCACGAGAGGCGCGTTGTTTTCTGCACCCGCTTGAACAATTCCCTGGATAATTTCCATGTTGTTCACGTTAAACGCACCGATAGCATAGCCGCCTTTGTACGCCTTTTCAAACATCTCTTTTGTAGTTACTAAAGCCATAATATTATCTCCTTATAATGTAATCACTGTTTGCACAACACATTTTGATGTGTTGCGGTTTGTCCTATGAGTCTAATTATAACACAATGGGGAAAGTTTGCAACAAAAATTCGAAATTGTAGCTATTTTCGCTCTTTTGAGCGAGCCTTCTTAAACGCATACATTTTGTTATCCGCTTCTTCAATAATCTTTTCAACCGTCGCGCTGGTTCCCTTTTTGATGTCGACCAGTCCGTAGCTAAAGGAGGTTGGATATTTCTTAGAGTATTCCTTTGAAATCGCCTTTGTGTCTAGGTATGCGCGCATAAGCCTTTGGGATGTGTCAAATTCGTCTGTTCTAGAGACGACGAGAAACTCGTCTCCGCCCATCCTCGAGATAATCTGCTTCTGAAAAACCGTTTTGAGGATATGAACGACCGCTTCAATGTATGAGTCGCCCTCGGTGTGTCCGTATGTATCGTTGACGGATTTTAGCCCGTCGATGTCGATATAGGCAATGTGAAAGTCGATGGATTCGTTTAAGCATTTTTTAATCTCGTCCGTCGCCACGTCCCTAATATAAAAGCCGGTTATCGGGTCTATGAGAGCTTGTTCGGCTATCGTGCGGAGGCTTTCTTCTTCGTCCTTAACGGATTTAGAAATTTTCTCGTAGCGCATAACGTGGATTTTAAGCTTGGAGAACATGCCCGCAAATATCATCGCCATATAGTAACTTACGGTAATGATAATTCCGCTTACGAGATACATTATTACGTACCCGAGGTCGGAGTTCTGTGCGTTGGTGAAAAAGACAATAACAACGAGATATAGGAGAGTTATCCCCATCAGCAAAACCGCAAAAGTTAGGATCTTTTTGTCTGAAAAGAGCAGGTGCAAGCTTTGTCGTTTGAGTCGCTTTTTGGTTAGATATACCGATGGCAGTGAAATTGCAAACGGGATTATATTTACAAGAAAATCAAAGAGCTCGTTGTTTGAAACATACTCCATAGAAACGCCCGCTATTAAAGAGATAAGCGCGAGGATGATAAGCCTTCTTGAAAAGAGGTTGATCGCATAGGAAAAGACTCCAAACAGCACGACTAAAAGCCCCCTGTTTGTCATCGTTCTAAATTCTAGGGTGTATATTATGACAAATACAATGATAAACACAAACTCGGAGTAAGCGGTAGCAAAAATAATGAGTGCTGAAACGATAATTGTGTTTATGATCGAGGTAATGAGCGAAATTTTAAAGACGCTCTTTTGATACTCAAATACATGTGCGGCATATCCCATGAGCGAGAAATTATATAAGAAGAAGCCGACGATGATGAAAATATCGTAAATATTCATTACTTTACACCCCCGTTATCGTAATAGACGGCTTTGTCCTGCCTCATCCGGGCATCGACCTCGCTTAATATTTCTTCAAGGGATTTGTTGCGAACTGTCTTATCGACGGTGATTCCGCCCATGCTCGCAGAAATCGGGATTTTTTCGTTTTGTGAATTCAGCTCGATGTTTCTGCGTATGCGGTTTATGATAGTATATGTCGATTGACCGGCGATTCCCGGCAAAATAACCATGAGTTCGTCGCCGCCTATTCGGCCGACAAAATCCTCTGATCTTACTGAGTTGATGATGGATGAGCTGACTATGCGCACAAGCTTGTCTCCCTGTTTGTGTCCAAATGTGTCGTTTACGTATTTAAGCGCATTTATGTCTACAAACAAAATGCCAAAAACTTCAGCTTCGTTATCGTAATATGAATTTAGTTTGTCTAGAATGAATTTTTTGTTATATGCGCCCGTAAGCGAATCCTTTTGTGATTTTTCGATTGCCGCAATTTTTTTTTCGAGAAGCGTGGAATAGTGGCTTTGCACATCGTCCGTTTGTCTTTTGTATAAGGTCATGTTGACAAAGTTTAGCGTGAACACAAAGACCAGGTAGAACAGTGCGACGGAAAATACGTTTGAGGCAATTGCGTAGGACAGCTTTTCGGGGTAAAAATTATTGCTTGAAAAACAAAAACCTTCTACTATTGAAAGAAACCAAATTCCTACCGCCGAAAAGGCAACGATTATCGAATATGGCGGGGTTTTTGATACTTTGATAAGGTGTTCAAGAGGAAGAAATTTATCTGCTAGAACGAGCAGCGGCATGAGATAACATACGCTAAATAGTGCACTGTTTACTCTGTATACGTCGTTTGCCAAAAGTTCGGCTGATGGAATTTGAAGAATGTGAGAATACACTACTACGGCAAGAACGTGCGTTGAAACTATGTGGAAGCTAAACACAGCCACTCCAAAAAAAGTCTGCCAAAAATCTGCCTTGGACATTATCCTAAATTCGACAAATAACACAAGAGGTAAAGCTAG
>CAYJIQ010000232.1:0-3295 GCA_964370275.1 uncultured Christensenellaceae bacterium | reverse complement strand
GAGGCGTTGGCGGCAGCCGATGTACTTATAACAGACTATTCATCGGTAATATTCGAGTTTGCGGTGTTTAACAGACCGATGGTTTTTTATGCAAAAGATCTCGGTGAATATACAAAAGAAAGAGGCTTTTACTTTGACTACAAAGATTTTGTTCCGGGCGAAATAGCTTCGTGTGAAAACGAAGTTGCAAAAGCGGTTTTAAGTGATAGCCGAGCAGATAAGCGCATAGAATTTATGAAGGAATGGCTTGGGGACTGCGACGGAAATAGCACTGTAAGAGCTACAGAGTTTATAAAAAAACTGCTCGACGATAAGGAGATTAATGAAGAGGATTCTAAATGAACATAAGAATTTTTGGAATCAAATAAAAAAGCTCTCGATAAGTGAATTAAAAAAGACTTACAAAGGAGCGGCACTTGGGCCTGTGTGGGCATTTGTAAAGCCTGTCACGACGCTGTTTGTGTTTTGGTTTGCATTTTCCATAGGAATAAGGACGGGTAATGAGGTTAGAGGTGAATCGTTTTTTCTATTTTTGATGACAGGAATGATTCCTTGGTTTTTTATAAACGATTGTCTTATAACGGGTTCTGCCGCAATTAGGAGGCAGGCACATTTTGTTACGAAAATGCCGTTTCCCATGTCTACAATTATGACGTACACACTTCTTTCACATCTTTACATAAACGTAGGACTAACAGTTTTGGCGTATATTGTTGTGCTTTGTTCGGGCGTCGCGCCATCTATTTATAATCTTCAATTACTGTATTTCATTCCTTTAAATTACATGTTTATGCTTTCTATATCATGGTTTATTGCTCCGCTTTGTGCTATGAGCAAGGATGCACTAAATCTTGTAAAGGCGGCTATACCGATATTTTTATGGATGTCCGGAATTTTATGGGATTCGTACGGAATAGAGAACGAAACAGTTCAATTTATTGAAATGCTCAACCCTATAAACTACATAGTCTACGGATACAGAAACGCTATGCTCTATGAGACATGGTTTTTTGAGATGGGAATTGAATCAATTTCGTTCTTCGCATTTTTATTGTTTTTTGCACTACTCGGAAGCAGGACTTACAACAGATTAAGGAAAGTCATCCCCGATGTGCTTTAGGAGGTTTTATAATGAGTATTATTGAATTTGACGGAGTTTCAAAGGAATATAAGCTGTTTAAAACCGACAAACAGCGTTTTTTGCATTATATTTTTAAAAAAAATGTAAAATTTACACTATACCCGGCACTAAATAATGTATCATTGAGAATAGAAGAGGGACAGAGCATCGGACTGCTTGGTAGAAACGGTGCGGGAAAGTCCACTTTATTAAAGCTTATCACGGGAGTAACGTATCCGACAAAGGGCTCAGTTAAGGTGAATGGACAGGTAAGTGCGCTTCTTGAACTTACAAGTGGATTTGATTCAGAGATGACGGGAAGAGAGAATATCTACCTTAAAGGCTATATTCTGGGTCTTAAAGATAGCGAGATAAAGGGTTATGAGGACGAAATCATCGCATTTGCGGACATAGATAAGTTTATAGATCAACCTGTTAGGACGTATTCTTCGGGAATGAAGGCGAGACTTGGGTTTGCGGTAAACGTCTGCATAAAGCCGAAGATTTTAATAATCGACGAAGCTCTTTCTGTGGGCGACGCGATGTTTGCGAGGAAGTGCAAGGAAAAGGTGCGAGAGATTGTAGACGGAGGAGCGACACTGCTTTTCGTCAGCCACGACGTCTCAAAAGTCAAGGATTTTTGCGACGACGCGCTTATTATGGAAAAAGGCGAGATTAAAGAATACGGAAAAGCGGCAGATATAATCAAGCTATACGAAAAAAAGTACGCTTATCACAAATAAAGTTTTGTTGCTTTTTTAAGGAGGACAGATGAAGAGAGTTTTAATTATACTTCTTGCGTGCGCAATGCTGGCGGGATGTGCCGCACCTGCGGCTTCGCAGGAACAGGAACCCACGCAGACTGCCGAACCCACACCTGAGCCGACTCCAGAACCTGAGGGGCTGTTGAAGGAATTTGGCAAGGACGAAGTTGTCGCCGTGCTTTATGGAGATAGTGAAGAGATAAGCAAGCAGATTCTGCTGCAGGCACAAAGTGAACTTGAAAGTATGGGCGTGACATGTGAAATTTTTTACAAGGACGTGGAAGTTGACGGATTTGATCTTGCGGTTATACACACGCAGGAGGATGAGTCCGAGTTTTTGGACATGTGTACCGGGCAATATATTCCCGTCGCCGTGATAAGTCCGAATATAACTGAAGTGGAGGTTGCATCCTCGATAAGCTTTGAAATGAAAGACACGTACATCCAGCTTATGGAAGCGGTTATGGGATACGAGCATCACACGACACCCGTAAGGATGATGGGCGTATTCAATGAAGCGGACAGTGAAGCGGCTAAAACGTATTCTTCGTACATTTCTCAGGGCAAAGTAATGGACAAGCAGACCATTGTGCTTTCAGGATATGAAGTGGAAATCCCAGAAGAAGAGATAGAAACAAGCGAAGAGGAAACAGCGGATTTCGAGACAAGTGAAGAAGACGAGAATTCACAACCCAGCGAAGATGACGCAGAGGAATCGGAAACAAGCGAAGATTCCGAAGAGGATGACGCAGAGGGGCAAGAAACAAGCGGGGATTCCGCAGAAGTTGAAGAAGAAGAGGCAGATGTTCTGCATACTCAGCACTACGAAGCGTTAAACCTGCACATGACGGAACTTTTTACAGAGTCTTATTTTGAAGGAATGCTCGACGCTATTATCGCCGAAGACGAGAAAACAGCTCTTGTAATCGCTGAGGTTTTCGAGGAACTTGGAAGGTCTGACGTAGAGATTTGCACGGTGGGAACTTCTATGACACTTACAGACGAGATGATAAAGAATCCTGACTTGTTTGCATATGAGTGTGTCGTCGACCTCACACATGCGGGAACACATGCGGCAAGGTTTGCGCTCATGGACTTGCGTGACGGAGTGACGTCGGCCTTGGTGCTTGAGCCAAGCCTAGTGTATGCGGAAGAAATTCTTTCACAAGAGGAGACGCAGACGAGCGATATGAAATTTAACGAAGCTTGGATGGATGAACTGCGTATGTGGGCGCAAAACAACATGTAGGACTAAACTGTGGGCGTCAATATAAATAAGTCCGCCCATGTAAATATATATATTTTGGAGGTAGAAATGAAGAGTAAACTTCTTATTTTGATGCTTTGTGCACTTATGATTGTAGGTGTGGCATGTGCGCCACAGGAGATAGTTGTTCCGACAATAGAGCCA
>CAYJIQ010000231.1:2938-3313 GCA_964370275.1 uncultured Christensenellaceae bacterium | reverse complement strand
CGCAACCATGCTTATTGTGTTCTTTTTAACGGGACTTTGGGTCTGAGCAGAATGGACGTTTGTCGCATGGGGTTTAATGCACGGGCTGTTTTTGTTCCTAGAGGAGTTTAACATAATACCCGTTGACAAGCTGGGCACAAAGACAAAATGGATAGGAAATATTTATACACTGTTGGTAGTAATTTTTGCATACGTCCTCTTCAGAGCGGAGAGCTTTGACATGGCGATGGGAGTTTGGGGGAACATGTTTGCTGGTTCGCTCGACCTCGGATACACGGCAAAACTTCTCACACCGCTGATGTGGACTGCACTTGCGCTTGGAATAGTAGGTTCGATGCCGTGGGTTAGAGCGATTAAAGCGAAGATTGAAGACAA
>CAYJIQ010000231.1:1400-2928 GCA_964370275.1 uncultured Christensenellaceae bacterium | reverse complement strand
AATGGAATTAGCTACGCCTGCGTGTTTGTTTTGCTTGTGCTTTGCATGTTGTCTCTTGCTGCCTCGACGCACAATCCGTTTATCTACTTTAGGTTTTAGGAGGGTTTATGAAAAGGATAACCTCGGTGATTATATGTGTTCTGTTTTTTGGAGCTCTTCTTATACCGGGAGCTTTGCTTCCGCTTACGGGCGACGAACCGATAGGGAACAGACCGCTTGCGCAAATGCCCGATCTAATTGAAGAAGGAGCAGTCAACCTGTCTTTTCCGCTTGAAATGGAAGACTATTTTCAAGATAGGTTTTACGGAAGAGCGCCAATGATAGATGCATACAGCGCAATTACAGGAAATGTATTTTCAATTTCTTCAAGTGATAGTGTGGTTTGGGGGGATGATGGATGGCTGTTTTTTGCTGAAACAGTGGGTGATTTTGAAGGGAGTTCGAAGTTTAGCGATGAGCAGGCTGAAAAAGCGATAAAAACAGTAGAGATCATAAACGAGACCGTTGAGGAAAGAGGAGGGGAGTTCCTTCTTGCAATTGCCCCAAATAAAAATACACTTTACGGCGAATATATGCCAAACAATTATTCGCAGACATCGGATATAACAAATTACGATATTATGCTCACAGGAGACTATGAAACTGTAGATTTAAAGACAGCATTTTTAGCACAGGAGGATGAACTATACTATAAGACAGACTCACACTGGAACGGTGAAGGTGCTAGGTTTGCGGCAAATGAGATAATGAGTAAAATTGAGGAAATAACGGGGAAGGGAGTTGTTTTTGATTGGCATGGAGTTTCGGCTGAGCCTACGACGATTGAAGGGGATCTTGCGGTTATGCTTTACCCACAAAACACTCCGCAGGAAGAGGACGTGACCTATCCTGATACTCAAGTCGAATATTCGGGTCGTGTTCGCTCGCCCGAGGAGATGAATATATCTACCACTTCGGAGGGGACTGCTCTTAATGTCTATTTGATGAGAGATTCATTTACAAATTCGCTGATTAACTATTTTTCAAACGCATATCAAACGATGAACTACACAAGGATCATGCCGCTTCCGCTCGAGACTTCTGCAGCAATCGAAGCGGATATTTGTGTTCTTGAAATTGTCGAAAGAAGGTTGCCCGAGCTATTGCTTTCGGCACCCGGCATTTATGCACGCGAGGTGCAATTGTTTGACGTTTCAACTGCTATTGATGAAGGTAGTGTTTATATCGATGAAGAGAGAATATACGGAATTGTGCCCGAGCTTGGAGCAAATGTAAGTGTAATGTTTGTTGGAGAGGAAAAAATAGCCTACGAGGCTTTTCCGATAGTCGAAAGCGCTATGATTAGCGACGCAGGAGATAATTTTGATGGTATGGATGGATTTTCCGCACAAATAAAAAACATTCCCGCGGGCGATTACGAGGTTTTCGTGACCGACGGGGAACGTTCATATAGCCTTCAAGCTCAGCAGTGATATTCACTATTTATCTTATGCGCTTTCCGTTTTCATCAAAATGTTCTTTAAGAGCG
>CAYJIQ010000231.1:347-1390 GCA_964370275.1 uncultured Christensenellaceae bacterium | reverse complement strand
CATTGCAACAGAAACGGCCATTGTTCCGATTTCACATGCAATAATTACAAGTGACATCGTACCGATATAATTTGCTGTTTGCTCTATCATGGTAACCATTATAATAGCAACTAACACGGCTAAAATAATTCCTAAATTTAACCACTTTTTGCGGATGAACTGTTGAGCAAATAGCCAGATTTCTTTATTCTTCATAGAACGCTTTGAGCGGTAGCCAATAAACAAGTTGATTTTTTTCGGTGGCTTTTTCTTCCATATTATTCCTATTATTATCATACTGGCAGGTATGAGTAAATTTGCGACTAACATAAAGACCCAAAAAACCATAAATCACCCCTATTTTGCGTTGTTGTAGATTTTCGAGTTTGGAGGAACACTGTCTACTAACCAGACGTTACCGCCGATTATGCTGCCGGCGCCAATTGTGGTGTTGCCTCCGAGGATTGTAGCTCCTGAGTAGATGATGACGTTGTCTTCGATGTTAGGGTGTCTTTTTACACCTTTTATCGGGTTTCCGTGTTCGTCAAGCTCAAAACTCTTAGCTCCAAGGGTAACGCCCTGATAGATTTTAACGTTGTCACCGATAATGCACGTCTCTCCGATGACGACACCTGTGCCGTGGTCGATGAAAAAATGCTTGCCGATAGTTGCGCCCGGATGGATGTCTATTCCGGTAAGATAGTGGGCGTGTTCGGTCATAACTCTTGGTACAAACGGTACTTTTAGCCTAAAAAGTTTGTTGGCCATTCGGTATATTGAAACGGCCTCTATTGAAGGATAGGAGAGCAAAATTTCCTCAAAACTTACAGACGCGGGGTCGCCTAGGTAGGCTGATTCGATGTCGGTTGATAGTATTTCGCGAAGTTCCACAAGCGATTGCATAAACTCGAGCGTTACGTGATCTGCGTGTGATTCGCACTGGCTGCATCCCGAGCCGCCTTTTTCGTATTTTTCGCATGTGTTTATAAAAATTTCGCATATAATATCACGTAGCAACATTGCCGCATTGTTTATTCTTTCAACGACCTTGGTGCTTACATATT
>CAYJIQ010000231.1:0-337 GCA_964370275.1 uncultured Christensenellaceae bacterium | reverse complement strand
CGCCGCTCGAAGATGTTCGAGAATTCTAACTACTTTGCTCTTCATTCCAAAACCGGAAACGCTGTCACGAATAAGCTGCTCTGCATTAATGTCGACTAATTTATCTGCCATTGATTGCGAATTTTCACGCATCCATCTATTAATCTCACTCATTATAAAAACCTCTCTAAGTTATAAATGTCCATACGGGACTGTACTTTTATTGTAAACTAATGTATAATTAATGTCAAACGAATAAGTTTTTAGTAAGGAGAAACATATGCCGATAAATGTTAAAACGGGACTTCCCGCAGTAGATATTCTGACAAAAGAAGGTGTCGTTGTGATGACCGAGGAA
>CAYJIQ010000230.1:0-3315 GCA_964370275.1 uncultured Christensenellaceae bacterium | reverse complement strand
TGATAAAAATAACACAGCATATTTCCGTTATAAAGCTTGCGTTTTTTGTCACATTCCTTGCCGAAAACCTGCTCGAAATCAAGGTCGCCACTTAAAAAGTAATATCTTATATCATCTCGTTTGGTTAAATTATTACATATATTGCGCATAACTTTTCCGGCATAGTCGTCGAGTCTCATTCCATATGGCGGATTGCAAAGAATTGTAGCATTCTCATCTCCCCCATCGAACCTTGCCGCATCTCTTTGGCGAACTTTTATAAGATCGTACACACCCGCTTTTTTTGCATGAAAAATCGTCATGTCAACACAATCGCTCTCTATATCAGAAGCGAAAATACAATGCCCGGGAGCGTATACTTCCTCGTCCTTATCCTTTTGCCTTGCAAGTTTAAAACTCTTCGCAAAATCCGAGTTCCAGCGTTCACTGTCAAACTTCCTAAATCTTCCGGGAGCGATATTTTTTCTCTTTAGTGCGGCCTCGATTGCAATAGTTCCGCTTCCGCACATTATGTCATAAAAAGGTCTGTCCCGCCAGCGTGTCAGGTGGATAAGCCCCGAAGCGAGAGTCTCTCTTAGTGGAGCTTTTGCATTTTTCACTCTATATCCCCTGCGGTTTAGCCCTTCACCGCTTGTGTTTAGGCAAACGGTCACGGTATCTTTAACTATGTTCACGTAGACATGCACCTTTGTGCCCGTCTCATCAAATCTTTCGATGTGAAATTTTTCCTGCAAGTTTGTTACAATCGCCTTTTTGCTTATGCTTTTTACATGCCCTACACTCGAAAGTGCCGAATGAACGGCATCAGAGGTTACAGGGAAAGCAGTGTCTTTTGAGATAAACTCCGAATAATCGACCGCCTTTACGCCTTGAAACAGTTCCTCAAAACTCATTGCCTTAAAACTTGCGAGCACAAGGTAGACCCTGTCCGCACATCGCAAAAACATATTAGCAATCGCAATCTCATCCGTCGTAGCCTTAAAATATACCCTTGCGTCCTGTGCCCTAACGTCCCCTATTCCAAGAGCCTTTAGCTCCATGGCGACGGGTTTTTCCATTCCAAACAGGCAAGAAGCATAACATTCAAATTTTTTACTCATTCTTTCATCCTTTACATCGGGAGTTAATTCCCCCTATCAAGTAACTATAACACACCTTGGTGCGATTAGCAAACAAATTGACGAAAAAGACTTCCCCGAATCGGGGAAGTCTTCCTATTTGTTCTAATTCGTTCTCTTGTAGCGCTGTGACTACTGGAGAAGTGAAAGTACACCCTGCGGCGCTGCGTTTGCCTGTGCAAGCATTGCAGTAGAAGCCTGTGAAAGGATGTTGAACTTCGTGAACGTTGTCATTTCAGCAGCGATATCTGTATCTCTGATACGCGATTCAGCAGCTGTGAGGTTTTCTGCAGTGTTCTCGAGGTTGGAAATCTTGTGCTCGAGTCTGTTCTGCATAGCACCGAGTTCAGCACGCTGTGTTGAAACCATGTTGATAGCAACACGAGTCGATGAAATAGCATTCTGTGCAGTTTCCTGTGTACTGATGTCAACATCGGACTTTTCAACGAAGAGACCCTTTGTGTTCATCGCAGCAACGTCGACATTAAGCTCTTGATACTCTTCTGCACCAACCTGAGTTGTGAGCGATGTACCCTTTGCGGCTCCGAATGTATTAGCTCCTGTTGCCGCTGCAACCGCAGTACTCGTTGTTCCCTCAGCAATTTCGATATCACCGACCAGTGAGATAGAAATTTCTTTAGCAAACCCTGCAAGTGTTGTATTACTAGTTGCCAGTGCTGTAACAGCTTCAGAAAGCGCTGCATTTAATAGATCTTGTGTGATAAGGACGTCATTTGCATCAGCATTAGCTGCAAAAGAAACAGTAATAGTAAGGTCTTCTGCATCATTGCCCGAAATCGATACATAGACACTCGATAGACCATCTACGCTCGAAGCTATACCATCTGTCTTTGAAGCACTCGTTGTTACTACAGTTTCGCCTGCAACAAAGTTAACCGCTGCTCCCGATTGTCCGCCACTTACGATAGCCGAGAAAGTAGTAGCTGCAGTTTCGCCATTCATAGTGATAGCGAATTCAACTTTGACTGCATCCGCGTTACCGTTCAGGTCTCCGTTAAGAAGCGCCATATCATTGAATGTAGTTGTCGAAGCAACCTGATCTATTTCATCCTGTAGGTTCGCAAATTCCTGTTGAAGAGCAGCTCTGTCAACGCCGCTGTCATTTGTGCCCGAAGCGGACTGAACAGCGAGTTCGTTCATTCTCTGAAGCATCGAGTGAACTTCTTGTAGCGCACCTTCTGCAGTCTGAACAAGAGAAACAGCATCCTGCGAGTTCTTAGCAGCCATGTTAAGACCTCTAACCTGTGCTCTCATCTTTTCCGAGATAGCAAGACCTGCAGCATCGTCGCCTGCACGGTTGATTCTGTAACCCGAAGAAAGTTTTTCTGCTGATTTAGAAATAGCGTTGTTGTTGCTTGAATAGAACCTGTGTGTGTTTAGAGCCATAACGTTGTTAGCAATTCTCATAATATACCTCCTTGTGTGCCCATCTGTGCATTGCTTTACACGTCCGGGTTGTGCGCCCCTTGTTATTTAGGTTTTGGTCGACGCATCCTTGCATCTCCGTCACCGGGGCAAAAAATTAAATTATTTTGTGTCGGGAGTCTTCTTTCCGGGTACCTCGGAATCAAACTTCCTTATCGGGGAGAAAACTCCCTCCAAGTATACTATCGTTTATGCGACTGATAACTTTAGTCGTTTTCTAAAATTTTTTACATTTTTTTAGTTCCATCACTAAAGATTGCATAAACAAATATTCGCTATAACAACTCACTCGGAACTCGGCTTTGGAGAGGGTTTTTGCCTCTGCTCTTTATGTTGCTGCGGTTTTCCGGTGTTTTGTGGTCTCTGTTCACCCTGCTTAGCATCCTTATTGCGATTATTTGGCTTATACGGCTTTTTATTTCGCTTGTCCTGAGCCGGTTTTCCGTCCTGCCCCTGCTTCCTGTCTCTGCCGGCGTTCTTATTGTGCTTTGCGTCTTTTTCGGCGCGCTGCTCTTGGTTCTGCCTATTTTGCTGATTCCCTTCGGATTTTTGCTCGGACTTCTGGCGAGTTTCCCTTTTACCTTCGCCTTGCGGGTTCGCTTCTGCTATGTTTTTATGCTTCGGGCAGGAGTTGCATTTTTCGGGTCTTTTGTGTCCGTGCGCAAGCTGTACCTCTGTTGCGGGATACTCTCTCACGTCAAACGTACCGTCGTCTAGTTGAATCTTTACTTTGATAATCTCCGTGAGCGGC
>CAYJIQ010000229.1:0-3319 GCA_964370275.1 uncultured Christensenellaceae bacterium | reverse complement strand
CGCTCATAAAATGCGAGGAAAAAGCCCGCAATCCTGTGTTACAAGAACCAATGCTTGAAGAATAACTCTACAAATTTTGGCAATAATAAAAAGAACGATACTTTAGATTAAGGAGAACACTATGGAACGCAAACGCGACCAAATAGAAACAAAATATAAATGGAAGCTCGAGGACATATACGCCTCTAATGCAGAATGGGAAACGGAATACAGCGAACTTTGCGCTGAAATTCCCAAGTTAGAGCAGTTGCGCTCGACGCTTACAAACAGTGCAAGTTCAATGCTCAGTGGGCTTAAAAAGCTAAACAGTGCCTCGCATAAACTTGAAAGGCTCTATGTGTACGCACGTATGCACAGAGACGAGGACAACACAAAGGACGAATATAAGGCACTTGCCGATAGAGCAACTTCCCTTTCGGTTCGGCTTTCATCAGCAACTTCTTGGGTTTCGCCGATGCTTCTTGAGTGCCCAAACCTAGAGACTTTTGCACAATCTCGTGAGTTATATGAATACGAGTTTGAACTAAAGGAGCTGCTGCGTTCAAAACAACATGTACTCAGCGAAAAAGAAGAGAAGCTTCTTAGCCTTGCAGGCAATTTTTCGGGTGGCGCAAAAAATACGTTTACCATGTTAAACAACGCAGACTTAACCTTTAAAAGCGTAAAGTCGGGCGAGGAAGAGCTTCCCCTTTCACACGCGACGTACATCGACCTCTTACAAAACAGAGATAGAGATATAAGAAAACAGGCGTTTGAGAATTACTACGATTCCTTTAAGAGCATGATTAACACCATCGCCGAAACTTATGGAACGAGCGTTAAAAAGGATGTTTTTTACACTCAGGCGAGAGATTACCAAAGTGCTCTAGACCGCGCGCTTTTCTCGGACAACGTTCCGCAGGAGGTTTACAGAAACTTAATAAGCTGTGTTCATTCAAATCTTTCGGTGCTTCATTCATATGTTGAGCTAAGAAAGCAGATTTTAGGCTACGACGAACTTCACATGTACGATATTTTTGCTCCGCTTGTAGATGAAATTGACGTTAGATACACCTACGAAGAGGCTGTGCAGATGGTGAAGGACTCTCTAAAACCGCTTGGAGAGGACTACTGTAAGGTTTTGGATACGGCGTTTACCGACGGCTGGATTGACGTTTATGCGACGAAGGCGAAGACATCAGGTGCGTACAGTTGGGGCGTATACGGCGTTCATCCCTACGTTTTGCTAAATCACCGTGGAGATCTAAACAGCGTCTTTACGCTGGCGCTCGAACTCGGCCACGCAATGCACACCTACTATTCAAACAAAAATCAGCCATACCCGACTTCGGGTTACACGATTTTCTGCGCGGAAGTTGCATCGACGGTAAACGAAATTTTGCTTACAAAGCATCTGCTTAAAACGGTGGACGACAAAAAGCTGAAGGCATACATCTTAAATCACTACATCGATCAGTTCAGAACGACAGTGCTCAGACAGACGATGTTTGCCGAGTTTGAGCTTGCGACGCATGAAATGGCAGAAAATGACGAGCCGATGACTCCCGATTCACTTTGCAAGCTTTACGGTGAGCTTAACAAGAAATATCACGGGCCTTCTATGAGCGAATGCGACGACATAAGCTACGAATGGGCGAGAATACCGCATTTTTACAACGCTTTTTACGTATATAAATATGCAACCGGATTTTCCTGTGCGGCATCCATTGTCGAAAATCTCGACAAACCCGGAATGCTCGACGCATATAAAAACTTCCTTTCCAGCGGAGGAAGCGACCATACCATTGCTCTGCTTGAAAGAGCAGGCGTAAACTTTGATGTGGTGGTAGACGAGTGCATGAGAGAATTTGCCCGTGCGCTTGATGAGTTTCGCGCAGTAGAAGGCAAATAGTATTATAAATAAACACACAGATAAAAGCGACTTCCAATACGTCTATATGGAGGTCGTTTTTTTGTAGGTCGACATATTAAGAATTATTTAAGGAAAAGTATGTAATTATATTAAGAAATGGGTGATATTATAAACAGCGTAAGATAAATTAATGTTGAGGTGTCGGAAAATGACTAAGAAAAAAAGTAAAAAGAAACTGTTTATCATCTTGGGTATCGTGCTCGTTGTAGCGATTGCCGCAGTTGTGATATTGACGGGAATGAGCAGTAGGACAGCTATGATGGCAGAGGACGACGGATATGAAGTCGTTGGAGTGCAGGTTCAAGATATGCAGGTGGAAGTAACGGGTAGCGGCTCGGTACAGGCGGCGGACAATGCACAGTATTACGCACCTGTTGATATAAAAGTTGAAGAAGTTTTCATCGAAGAGGGAAACGAAGTTTTGCAGGGCGATGCCATTGCAAAGATTGACGAAGATGAGATAATCTCACAAAAAGACGCAATCGAAGCAGAGATTGAAGCGATAGACGACGAAATCTCGGGAATGAACTCAACAGAAGGCGACGAGACGATAGGCTCTCCCGCAGAGGGAACGGTAAAAGAGATAAACGTTGTCGAGGGAGATCTTATAAGCGTTGCGATGGACACACACAGTTCGCTTATGACCATATCTGTTGACGATAAGATGAAGGTGGTCACGGCAACCGAGACGATAGATGCTGTTTCCGAGGGAGACACGGTTAGCATAACTTTCCCCGCAGAGGAAGAAGGTGAGGAAGGCGAAACGGTAAGCTCGGTTGTAAGCGACGTCGATTTTGCAAGCGGTACATTTGAATTTGTGATTGATGACGATGACTACGAAATCGGTCAAAATGTAGACGTTGCGGACGAAAGCGGTGCGGTAATCGGAATAGGTACGATGCAGATTAACACTCCCGTATACTTAAAAGCGACGACAGGGACGGTCGAGGATGTCGAGGTCGAAGTTGGCGAGTATGTAGACAGAAATGAAACGCTTATAACTCTTGACGAAGACGGACTTTTGAGCGAAACGGTTGTGGCACTAACGCAGAGCAGAGAAGCACTTGAAGAAGAACTGGCGGATATCGACGATTCACTTGCGGCACTCGGCATTGACGCAAATTATATAATATACGCACCGCAGGGTGGCGTTGTAACAAGCTTAAACCTTCAGGACAAGGGAATTGTGCAAGCAGACAGTTTGATGTTTAACCTTGAAACTACGGATATGCTTGAGATGGTTGTCGCGATAGACGAACTCGACATCCTTGAAATCGCAGTAGGGCAGACTGCAAACGTTGCCTTTGAGGCGATTCCCGGAGAAGTGGTTGCGGCAGAGGTTAGCAACGTAAACACTGTGGGAAATTCAAACAACAACGTCACAAACTACGATGTTACGGTTACATT
>CAYJIQ010000228.1:0-3331 GCA_964370275.1 uncultured Christensenellaceae bacterium | reverse complement strand
GCCGGTGTCCCCTCTCGCTGTGAATATGCAAAGACGTGTATCGAGCTAAACCCTATCTCCTTTATAAACGCAAGTGTCTGTTCGTGTTCCTCCTGCGTCTCTAGCGGAAATCCGGCTATAATATCCGTCGTTATTGCCGGATTTTGAAAGTATTTCCTCACATTGCCCACAATTTTTTTATATTCACCCGGCGTATATTTTCTGCCCATCCGCTCAAGCACTGTTGCGCTTCCGCTTTGCAGTGATATGTGAAAGTGTGGACATAATTCGGGGATTTTAACCAACTGCTCACAAAATTCTTCGGTAAGCAACGTAGGTTCGAGCGACCCCAGCCTTATTCTCTTAACTCCGCTTTTTGCAACTTCTTTAAGAACATGAAGAAGGTTTGTTTCCCCGCTAAAATCCTTGCCGTAAGAGGAGATATGAATTCCGGTGAGTACAATTTCGTTTACTCCGTTTTTCACAAAACTCAAAGCTTCTTCGAATATATCCTCAAGTTTTCTTGAGCGCACAGGCCCTCTCGTATAAGGAACTATGCAGTATGTGCAAAAATTATCGCAACCCTCACTAATTTTCAGGTGTGCGCGTATCCGTTCAAAGCTTTTGTGAAGCTCCATCTGCTCAAAATCGGTTTCAAGAGAAATGTCCTCCACCGCATCTACCTTTTCGCCGAGCAGTACACGCCTTGCAATCTGGGCAATCGCACTTCTGTTCTTTGCACCGACAACCGCAAAAACGCCGTCCATCTCAAATATCGTCTGTGCATCCCTTTGCGCAAGACACCCGCAAACGATAATCTTTCCGCCTTTTTGCCTAGCTTTGCTTATCATCTGCCTAGATTTTCTGTCCGCAATATTTGTAACGGTGCAGGTGTTTACGATATATATATCGGCAGTTTCGCTAAAGTTTACCGTCTCAAATCCTGAACTTTCAAGCAGTTGTCTCATAGCCTCCGTGTCATATTGGTTTACCTTGCACCCTAGCGTATTATATGCAACTAACATCCTGTCTCGTATCCCACCACCGAAAGAAGCGCAATCGCCGCAGTCTCGGCACGCAAAACTCGTTTTCCTAAACTTACCGATTTACCGCCCGCCGCAATAATTCGCTCAGCCTCGCTCGGTGTAAATCCGCCTTCCGGCCCGATGATAAGTGCGATGTCGTCCGCGCTGTGCATCGCCTCTTTTAAGCTTTCGTCGCTCTCTTCATATGCGTATAGCATTAGCGAATGTTCGGGAATTCTCTTGAGCAAGTCTTCAAACTCGATAACAGGCGCAATTTCAAGCGGGGTAACTCGTCCGCACTGTTTTAACGCCTCTCTTGAAATTTTAAGCATACGCTGTCTGTGCTTGTCCGCTCCCGTTCCGTCGGGTCTTTTTACACATCTTGTGCAAAAATACGGAACAAAAGTGCTCAAACCAAGTTCCGTCGCCTTTTGTGCAACGAGTTCTAAGCTCTCGGATTTTGTATACGCCATGTAAAGCGTAATATTTACGTTGGGGTTTGATTCACATTCGAGCGGTTTTAGCACTTCGCCCTCCGCACGGTGTCTTGTAACCGAGGTCAACCTGCACACAAACTGTGCATCTCGTGTCTGTGCAATAACATCGTCCCCAACTGTAAGTCGGTTGACCTTTATCATGTGCGAAACTTCAGATTCGTCAAAAATCGCAACGTCATCCACAATTGTAGCCATAAATCTTCTCATTGTTCTTCTCCATTGTTTTTATTTAAACTATTTTAATTTCATTGTAAGCGCAACCCAGCCTTCGAGCTGCTCGAACTTTTTCATCTCAAACCCACAGGCACTAAGCGCAGACAGTACATCATCCTTGCGTTCTGTGATTATTCCCGAACATATTAGCGTCCCCTCGGGTTTTATCAGCCTCGCAAACAGTTCGCTCATAGCTATTATCACATCTGCAACAATGTTTGCCGCAATCACGTCATAGCTTTTTTGCGAAATTTTGCTTTCGAGTTCGCTGTCCTCGAGAACGTTTCCGCTGTACCGAGTAAACCCTTCAAAAACGCCGTTTCGTTGCGCGTTTTCTCGTGTGACTTCGAGCGCATTTTCCTCAATGTCCACCGCACATACGCTACTTGCGCCAAAAATCATCGCTCCGACTCCCAATATTCCGCTTCCGCATCCCATATCAAGCACATCTTCTTCACCTTTTATCTGCTCTTCAAGCGCTTCAAGGCAAAGTTTTGTCGTCGCATGTCCTCCCGTTCCAAAGCTCGTAGACGGGTCGATTTCCAGAACCTTTCTCGTGTTGTCTTCGGGAAGCTCTTCCCAAGACGGCTTAATTATTAAATTTTTACCCACAGCAAGCGGTTTAAAATATGCCTTCCAGTTGTTCGCCCAATCCTCTTCCTTAGTAAGCGAAAACGCTATGGGCAACTTTGCGAAGTTTTCTACCGTCTCAACGAGCAGTTTCTTTTTCTCGTTACCCTGAGCATTGTCGGGAAGGTAGATAGTAACCGAACAATTTTCCCTGCCCTGCATAACTTCATCGTCTATATAGTCGTAGTAGATGCTTCCGTTAAAAAGGTAGTCAAAATCTCTCGGGTCCTCTATTTCAAACTCCATAAAGCCCTCCATAACAAGCGCCCCCGTAAGCATGTCCATCCTCTCGCTGTCCACCATAATCTTTATTGCTATATAATCCATTGTTGCCTCCCCGCTTAGCATTTTAAAGCTCACTGTCATTTCTCTAAACAATTATATACCTCTTTCAAATAAAAATCAAAGAATTTGTGAAAATAATCATTATATTTCAAATCCTAAATAAGTATGATATAATAGCTCGGGAATAATGAATTAGGATGGTGAAAAATTTATGAATATAGTTGTTTTAGCGGGCGGACTCAGCACAGAGCGGGACGTTTCGCTGGTGACAGGCTCAAAGGTTTGTGCGGCACTAAGAAAGAACGGACACAATGCAGTGCTCGTCGATCTGTTTTTCGGAACAAGCGAGGTTAAGCAATATTCGGACATTCAAAGGGTGTTTGAACATCTCCCGGGCATCCCCGAATATAAAGTGCCCGAAACTCTCCCCGATTTGGACGCACTTAAAAAAAGCCGAGGCGGACGGGGCGACTTGGGCGAATTTGTGCTCGAACTCTGCCTTTATGCCGACATCGTGTTTTTGGCGCTTCACGGAGAAATCGGCGAAAACGGCAAATTGCAAGCACTTTTTGACATCATGGAGATAAAATATACCGGCTCGCCCAGCCTAGGTTCGGCGATTGCAATGCTCAAGGGGTATGCAAAACTAATTTTTGAAACAACAGGTATAAAGACGCCCAAAGGCAAGCTATACAAAAAAAG
>CAYJIQ010000227.1:0-3333 GCA_964370275.1 uncultured Christensenellaceae bacterium | reverse complement strand
CTTACGTGGATCGTTTCGCCTGCGACCGGCATCGATTTTCAACCACAGACTCGCAACACTACATAGATTATACATCCGCTCGCGTTACGTTGCAATATTTTTATTTGAATTTTTCCCTCGTTTCATGTATAATATAGTAACAATGAATAAGCGATTACGTGATGCACGCAGGAAAATATGAGCGACGAAATTTTAAAGGATATTAGCAAGATTTACCACGACGAGGATAAGACGCACCAGGAAAGAGGCAAGGACATATATGATTGTAGAATACAACGGAATAAAGCCAAAGCTCGGCGAAAACTCAAAAGTTTTTGATACGGCGTTTGTAAGCGGAGACG
Organism: uncultured Christensenellaceae bacterium; assembly: GCA_964370275.1. Lineage (GTDB taxonomy): Bacteria > Bacillota > Clostridia > Christensenellales > Christensenellaceae > CAYJIQ01. The sequence continues at coordinate 2,992 of CAYJIQ010000227.1, read as the reverse complement.
TAACACTCGGAAAAAACGTCAGCGTTTGGCCGGGCGCAAGCGTTAGAGGAGACATAAGAAAGATTTGGATTGGCGACAACACAAACATACAAGACGGCGCTGTTTTGCATACGAGCATAGGCAGCGAGCTTAAAATCGGCAAAAACGTAACCATCGGACACGGCGCAATTTTGCACGGGTGCACGGTGGGCGACGATGTCACCATCGGAATGGGCGCAATCGTTCTTGACGGCGCAACCGTGGGCAACGGCGCAACTGTCGGCGCGGGCAGTCTTATTCCGCCAGGTAAAGCGGTTGAGGACAACATGCTTGCCGTGGGCAACCCATATAAAGTGATTCGTGCTATAACCCCCGAGCAGGCGGAGTATAATAGCAAAAACATGCTTTCTTACTTAGAAACGATGAAAAATTACGACTGAGCATCGCAAAAATAGCATATGAGCGTTTTTCCTCAAATATAATTGAAACATAACATATTTTGGGGGTGGCGTATGAAGCGTTTATTTTCATTGCTTATTTTGGCGACAATCTTGCTCGTCGGTTGCACACAGGAGGCGGAGCATACAGAGGAAATTCCCGTCAGTGTGAGCATGAGCGAAAACTTGCACGATGCAACAGTGTACTTTGAAAGCCACGGTAACATTGTCCTGCCGGTGATGGCGGAGATTGAATGGGGCTCGAATATTTTTCAAAATACCGCCGAGCTTATGGTGGAGAGCGCGCTTACCGACTTGTTGCTCGAAGGAACCGGGCTTTCTGCTGTATTGCCCGAGGAAACTGTAATTTCAGCGGATATTTTGGGAAGTACCGCATATGTATCAATCTACTCAGACGCAATCCCAAACTTTGACGAATTTGCGTCCCGCGCGTCACTCAGCGCCGTTGTAAACACGTTTCTTGACTTTGACGGAGTCGACTTTGTCGATGTAAAGGTCAACGATACGGGAAGCTTTGGCACTTGGGACACATCGCAGCCCATCCACGAGATGATTTTAAATTCCGAGCGAAACTTGTCGGGAGATGTAAACATTCCCGTGACACTATACTATACACTCGATGAAAATGGGATGAGCGTTCCCGTAACACGCTACGTTGAACAGGTCAGTGCACAGGTAGTTGTCGACGAAATGCTCGAACGCCCGCGAGAAGGTTCTCTTAGTTGCATGTTTCCCGAAGGCTGTGAGCTTATATCGACAATTTTAAACGACAACATACTAACGCTCGATTTTACCGAAGAATTTTTGCAGATACAGGAAAATCCACAGGCGGAGCAGATGCTCATTTCCGCACTCGACAAAGTTGTAAAACAGGTTCCCGGTGTGGGAACGCTAAAAATAACCGTCGAGGGAACGCCTTACGAAATGCCCACCGCAGCCGTGTTCAATGTGGTTTCGGGATTGAGGATAGCACAGTAACCCGGGAGGAAAAAACATGCCAAGAAACGACAAAAGAAAACTGAACGATTTGAGAAACATTAAGGTAACACCAAATTTTATGCCCAATTCCGAAGGATCTTGCCTTATCGAATTTGGGCGCACGAGAGTGCTTTGCACAGCGACTGTCCAGCGAAGCGTTCCACCGTTTTTAAACGATCAGGGAAAGGGCTGGTTGACTGCCGAATATTCCATGTTGCCCGGCTCTACCCCTTCAAGAAAACAACGCGAACGCCTTAAGTCCGACGCAAGGAGCATAGAAATCGGAAGACTCATAGGAAGAAGCCTACGTGCCTGTGTCGATTTTGCGGCACTCGGCGAAATGACCATCTCCATCGACTGCGATGTTATCCAGGCGGACGGAGGAACGCGCACCGCCTCGATAACCGGCGGATACATTGCGCTCGCCCTTGCCGTAAAAAAGCTCATGGCGCAGGGAACCGTTAAAAAACAGCCTTTAAAGTGCCACATTGCTGCGGTCAGCGCGGGCATAGTCGGCGATGTCGCAATGCTTGACCTTTGCTACACAGAAGATTCTGCGGCGGAGGCAGATATGAACTACGTCGGCACCGAAGACGGAGACATTGCCGAAATTCAAGTTTCGGGCGAAAAGCGCACCATTACGGGCGAGGAATTTATAAAGCTGGTTGCTCTATGCAGAGATGGTGTTAAAACACTTGTACAGATACAAAAAAATACTTTAGAAGAGGTGTAAAGATGATTGATTTTGAAAATGCCATGTTTAAAAAGATGAAGAAGGTTGAAAACACAGAATACGACGATCTGGTTTTGCCTTTGCTCGGAGATACCGAAAAAATCATTGCGGTCTACCGCGCAATGCGCGACGGAGTTGTTTTTACGGACAAGCGTATAATAGCTATAAACATCCAGGGTATGACAGGCAAAAAAAAGGACTTTACCTCACTACCCTACGAGAAAATTCAAGTATTTTCGGTGGAAACCTCGGGAGTGATAGACATTGACAGCGAGCTTGAAGTTTGGCTGTCCTCTGTCGGAAGGATAAGGTTTGAATTTACAGGCAAGTGTGACGTCGCCGAAATCTCAAGGGCGATTTCTAACCACATATAGATGAGCTATACGCTATGAAAAGAATTAAAATTTTAATTTCGCTGATAATGGTGCTGGTAATGCTCAGCGGATGTATCGAGGTCATCGTCGTGCCCGCGCAGACAGCCGAGACATCGCCCTCCGAGCAGACGTCGGATCCTTCGCAACAGCCCTCAGTTGACACGCAAGTGCCCGACCCTGCCTCTGCGACTCCCCAAGATTATTTTACCTACACCCCCCCGGAGGTTGTGGACTTTTACTCGCTGGAATACGAAACTTTTGACCTTCCTGCCCTCGAAACCGCGCTTGAAGAGCTGAGTGCCGTAGGAAAGAGTGCGACGGATTTTTCTCAGATTGAAGAAGTCTACGAGGACGTTAGCTATAAATTATTAAACCTATCGACAAAATCTTCGATGGCCTACGTCGACTATAGCATACATATCACTAACCACGAGCTTCAGCAAAACGACCTAGAGGTATCAAAGCAGTAT
>CAYJIQ010000226.1:0-3387 GCA_964370275.1 uncultured Christensenellaceae bacterium | reverse complement strand
TCTGCAAGCCGCACCAATATCGTGCGTTTGGGTGTGGATGCGTTTGTTAAATCGCTTAACAATAACCGTTATTCGCTGAGTTTTTTTCCGATTTCTGCCATGTAGTGAGCAAAATGTCGTTGATACTCATAAAATTTAGCGTACACCTCCACATTTTCTTTGTCCGGAACACTTAACACATTTTCGCCGTGCAGACCGTCTATAGGCGAGTAGTCATCCCAATATCCGAGCCCATATGCAACAAGAGCTGCCGCACCCAGCGAAGCACAATTCTGCCCTATGTCCGTTTTTATCACATCTATCCCAAAAACATCCGCAAACATTTGCCGCCAAAACTCACTTTTACTGCCCCCACCAACAATTAACATGTCCGATATATCAGGACAATAACCCCTTAATATGTCGAGCGCATAGCGCAGATTGTATGTAATCCCCTCAAGCGTAGAGCGGGCGATATCTTCCCGAGTGTGACGCAAGCTTAGGCCGACGAATCCTCCCAGAATTCGTTTATCCTCCTCTATCATCGACCCACCGGCAAGGCTTGGGTTAAACATGAGCGAATTTGCACCGATTGGCGATTTTTCCGCCAAATCGTTAATAACCGAATATGCATCATCAATCTCGCCACCCTCTTCTTTTTCAAGCAAATCGGCAAAAACATTGTCCCTAACCCACCTATAGCTGTTCCCTGCCGAAAAAATGCATGTTGCGGAAGCAAACATTCCATCTACCACATGCGAAAATACGTAGGGTTTATACTTCGTGTCCACGATAGGTTTTTCGTCAATAACGGCGATCCAGCTTGATGACCCTAGCGAAGTGTACGCCCTTCCTGCAACAAAACCCTTTGCCCCAAGCGCCATGCACGAATTGTCTACTCCTCCGCAAATCACTTTCGTGTTAACGGTAAGTCCTAATGCGTTTGCCACATCCTGCGTAATCGTTCCCACAACCCCGTGAGATGGAATTATCTCAGGAAAAATTGCAATATCAATTCCTGCTGCATCTATGTATTCCTGAATATATTCGTCCGTTTTTAAATCAAACGCTCCGCATCCCGATGCATATGACCTGTCCGTACACATTTTGCCCGTGAGCAGCATATTACAATAATCCTTAGACCCAAGAATTTTGTATACTTTGCTAAACATTTCGGGTTCATTGTCCCTGTACCACATCATTTTAAAAAGAGCGTAGCATTCAGGAGGAAATCCGTTTCCCGTGCGCATATACCACTCGCCATAATCAACATTTAAAAAGAAATCACTTACTTGTTTTTCAGCTCGTGTATCGCTCCAAATAGGGGTAAACTCTCGCAATAGTGTTCCGTCTTTATCCACAGGAATCACTCCCAGCGAATGCCCGGATATCGCCATTCCAACAACTTCAAGAGACTTTGTATCTGTTTTTTTAAGCAAGTCGTGAGTAGTGCTGACTATAGATTCCCACCAAACATGCGCAGACTGTTCATGCATATTCGCACCGGGATAAATTGTATCATATGCCTTAAAAGTGTTTGCGAGAGAGCGTCCTTCAACAGTGAATAACGATGTCTTTATTCCACCCGTTCCCAAGTCATATGTGATGATTTTTTGAGTCATTGTAGTGCTCCTTAAAATTAGTAGTTGTCATTTGCGGCGGCTTTAACTTCAATATTTTGTTGAACGCCGGCGCGAGCAAATGCATCTTCAGTTATCGCAATTGCACTTTTCAGACCAATTCCAAACCTATCGCATCCCTCACTCATCATCTCAAGAAGCGTGTCAAGAGAGCGAACTCCACCCGCCGCCTTTATCTTTGCGCTGTTTCCTATCGTTGATTTAATTAATTTAATAGTTTGCACAGTTGTTGGGTTACTTGCCCATCCCGTACCCGTTTTAACGTATTCCACTCCCGCACTCACAGCAAGCTCACTTCCCTTTGCTATTTCGTAGTCACTTAAATATCCGATTTCAAGAATAGATTTAACACCCACTCCCCTGCCGGCACACTCCTGAACAACAGCCTTAATATCTTGCATGTACATGTCGTACTTGCCCGATTTTAAGTACCCAACGTTTGTTACCATGTCGATTTCGGTGCAACCTATATCCATCATGTCCCTTGCTGCGCTCACCTTTTGCGCTGTTAAATCTGCTCCCGATGGAAATCCGCTTACACCGCCCACAATAATATCTTTTCTGTCTTTTAATAATCCAACAAGCAACTCAGTGAAACAAGGCATTGCAAATGCAGCTAAAAAATCGTATTTTTTAGCAATTTCTGCTACTGACTTTATTTCGTCCTCCGTTGCATCTGTGCGCACGGCACTTATGTCAATTACTCCCGGTATTTTTAATAAGTTCATTATATACTCCTCAAAAATATTAACGTCGAAATGTCAAAACATGCCTCATACGACGATAATTTGAATTAGCAAAATCTAATACTCTCTGCCTTCCATATAAACTTCCAGTTCATATTTATTCCCAACAATGTTGAGTCTGTCGTAACTTGCGGGTTTTGAGTTAATGTAACACACCCTTTTCATGACCAACAGAGCATCTCCTTCGCTTATACTCAAAAGCTCTGCCTCTTCTTTGTCCGCATTCCCGGCAGAAATTCTGTCATGAGCGGAATCAAACACCAGCTTGTATTTTTTTTCAAGAAACATGTATAGCGACGGTATTTCCTCTGTGTGTTTTTCGATATCCGGCACAATGCAATAGGGGATATAATTTTTGATTATTGAAATAGGCTTTCCGTCCGCCATCTGCACACGTTCGATAAATGCAATTTTCTCACCCTCCGGCACTCTGAATATCCTTGAAAGTTTGGGGGTTGCTTCCACAATCTCTATTTTTAGGTTCTTCGTCCAAACCTCATGCCCTTTGTTTTTAAGCGTTTCAGACATTGACGTAACTCTGTTGAGCGTTTGTTTTGTCCTATAATCAAGAATCACAGTGCCTATTCCTTGTTTAGGAGACACATAACCTTCCCTTGTCAGCAGTTCAACAGCTTTTCTCACCGTAGTCCTGCTCACCATAAATCTCTTTTCAAGATCCGCTTCCGGTGGCAAATATTCGCCTACCGCTATGTCACCTTCAACTATTTCGTTTTTTAACGCATTGTACACTTGCGCATATGCGGGCAATTTAATCATTACACTACCTCAAAGTTTTTTCCGTATTATACCACATACCGTGCTCTTTGTAACCCGTTTTCATGATATATCATATTTGCCAACAAAAAACAATCATTTTGAGTCGGCAATGAATACAAATCGTGATTTAGCCGATTTAAGCATAATGTTAAACTATAGTATAACCGCCATCCACTACCAAGTCAGAACCCGTCGCATAATCGGACGCCGAGCTTATGAAGTATACAAATGCGCCAATAAGGTCT
>CAYJIQ010000225.1:0-3407 GCA_964370275.1 uncultured Christensenellaceae bacterium | reverse complement strand
AAAGCAGGGAAAAAAGAGATTCGCAACGATGGCTTCTGCCGGATTTGCAACGGTAATGGCGGTTATTATCACCATTTCGATATTCTCATCACCGGCTGTCGGAGCAACAGACAACGACCCTTGGCAGGTAAACGCAATGCTCACCGACATAAGCTCGCCGGAGTCCTCCGACGAAAGTGTCGCAACAATCTCGCAAGACGAAGTTGTGAAGAGCGAGGAAAGCGAAGTGGTAAACACTGAAGATTCTCAGATTGAAGAGAGCGGAAGTGATGCTGAGCAGGAGTCACAAGATGAAGAACCGGTTGAACAGCAAAGTGCAAATTACTTTAAAGTCGGAGATAGCGACCCGCAGGTTATCGAGATCCAACAAAAGCTTATGGAACTGGGATACATGGACGGAGACGAACCGAGTGAAGAGTATACACAGCAGATTGCAGATGCGGTTGAGGTGTTCCAACAGAAAAACGGTCTGACGGCAGACGGATTTGCCGGAGAAGAGACGATTGATAAACTTTTTTCAGAAGATGCTGAAACTTTCATGATCACGGTCGGTGAAGACAGTGAATATGTAAAAGAGCTTCAAATAAGACTTCATGAACTAGGATATATGGATAACGCAAGCAGCTACTTTGGAACGGATACAGAAGCTGCGGTTAAAAAATTCCAGGAAAATAACGGACTAACGGTTGACGGAAAAGTCGGCTCGCAGACATACGAAATGCTGTATTCGCAGGATGCAAAGGCGATGACATTCTCGTCGGGCGAAGATGATCCTATGGTGCTGACATATCAAGAAAGACTTAGGGACTTGGGATATCTGACTACCGAACCGGATGGCAAATACGGAGCTGATACGGTTGCGGCGGTAAAGAGATTTCAGGAACAGGCGGGTTTAGTGGTTGACGGTCACGTCGGACCTACGACGGCAGCGGCACTAATGGCAGATACGGCAGAATCAAATTCACTTACAATCGGAGCGAGCGGAGATGACGTGCTAAACGTTCAAACGCTTCTTGCAGAACTTAACTACATGGAAGGAAATTCGACAGGATACTTTGGCGAAGTTACCGAAAGTGCAGTAAGAGAATTCCAAGACAATAACGGTCTTAGCGTAGACGGAAAAGTCGGACCGCAGACGATGGCAGTACTAACGTCGGGAGATGCAAAGGAAGGTTCGGTTTCAAGCAGTTCGAGTTCTTCGAGTAGCTCAAGTTCTTCGAGCAGCTCTTCGAGCAATTCAAGTTCTTCAAGTAGCAGTTCGGATAATTCAAGCGATGACGATGAGCCCGAACCGGCTGAACCGAATATATCGGGAGCAAATGCAGAGTCGCTTACGGCTGTTGCGCTTTCGACACTGGGCATTGACTACACTCTTGGAGGAAAAGGACCAAACACATTTGACTGTTCGGGGCTTGTATACTGGTGCCTTAACGAAATAGGAATTAATCAGAGCTACATGACTTCAAGAACATGGAGAAATGTAGACCACTACGAGAGAATAGACGACATAGACGATGTTCGAGAAGGAGACATTCTTGTGTATGACATCGGTCATGTGGGAATTGCGATAAGCGATTCGATGATGGTAGATGCATCTTCAAGCAAAGACGAAGTTGTAAAAAGAAGCTTCCTTACAGACTATTGGAGAGATACATTCTACTGTGCATACAGAATATTCTAAAAAATAATAACCAGACCCGTTACCGCATCAAGATTGCGAACGGGTATCCCGGAACCTTGTTGTTTCACAATAAAAGATCCCTACATCAGCTTACGATGTGGGGATCTTTTTGTCCTATAAATCAGAGCTCCTAATACGTACTCGTTTTTTCAGGTACTGCGATAAAATGAACTGAAAATCCGAGTGGTTGCCTATGTTATTTTTTAAGGTGAATTGAAAAAATCTTTGTTTTACTATGCTTTTTCTGTCGGAAATTATTTTATTTCGAATTTGTATACATTTTCTGAAAATTAAAAAAGGATAAGGGGTTGGTATGTAGAATTATATAAATAGAGAAAAATTTGGCGTTTTTATCATTTTAATATCATATGGAGGTAATAGCTTATGAAGGACAACAAGTTGCAGGTTGAAGCACAGCACAAGCTGGGCAAAAAAACCGCACAAGAACGAGTTGCACTAATGCTTGACGACAGCAGTTTTGTCGAGATGGACAAGTATGTAACAAGTTCAAACGCAGTGCCGGGTTTTGCTGATATCAGCGAGCCGGGAGAAGGAGTCATATCGGGATGGGGAACTGTGGACGGATGCCCCGTCTATATTTTTGCACAGGATTATACGGTGCTCAAAGGTTCTTTCGGAAATGCTCACGCAACGAAAATTTGCAAGGTTTTAGATCTTGCGGCAAAGAACGGCGCTCCGGTTATCTGTATGTGGGACAGTGCGGGTGCGAGGATTCAAGAGGGCATAGGTGCGATAAACGCTTATGCAAGAGTAATGAAGAAATTAACGGATATTTCCGGAGTAGTTCCGACAATATCTGTTTTAGCGGGTGCAATACACGGCACAGCGTCCATGCTCATCCCCATGACAGATTTTTGTATAAGCATTAAAAAGGTTAGCGAACTTAGCTTGCACAGTCCGTTGGTTCTTGCTTCCCAGGCGGGAGTTATGGAGGATAATGCTAAGTTTGGTGCTGATGTTCAAGCGGAATCTATGGGAATTGCACACATTGTTGCAAAGGACGAAGAAGAAGCTATCGAGTCGGTAAAGAAGCTCATGTCATTTTTACCTTCAAACAACCTTGGAAGCGTATTTTACGAATATATGGAAAACGCAGCTGCACCGAGTGCGGTTGACGCTTCGGATGTAGATACTATCATCGCATCTGTTGCGGACGAGGGTGAATTTTTTGAAATCATGCCAGGGTTTGCAAAGTGCATGAAAACAGGCTTTATCAGAGTTGAAGGTGTTAGCGTTGCGGTTGTCGCAAATGTTGGATCGCAAATGTGTTCGAATGGATGCAAAAAGGCAAGCAGGATGATAAATTTTGCAAATGCATACAGCATTCCGGTGTTTACAATTGTTGACAATGACGGAGCAAAAATAGATCTTGAAGCACAGAAAAAACTTAATCTCGTCGACCTGACAAAGCTCGCAAGTGCATATGCAAATGCATCGACAGCGCTTGTAACGCTAATTTCGGGCAAAGCAGTTGGCGAAGGATACGCACTGATGGCACCAAAGAGTGTATCGGACGTTGTTTATGCATATCCGGGAGCGACAATTGCCTGCATGGAACTCGAAGCGGGCGCTATTGCAATGTTTGGTGAAATGATGAAAGACAAAGACGATGCTGAGACTGCAAAGCAGGAAGCTATGGACGCATACAAAGCTGAATTTGGCGGAGCTATGAATGCTGCAAAGATGGGCATGGTAGACGAAATCA
>CAYJIQ010000224.1:2002-3420 GCA_964370275.1 uncultured Christensenellaceae bacterium | reverse complement strand
CTTGACGAACCGACAAGAGGGATTGACGTTGGAGCAAAGTATGAGATATACACGATAATTAACGGGCTTGCAGAACAGGGCAAGGCGATAGTGATGGTCTCATCTGAACTTCCCGAGATAATCGGGGTTTGCGACAGGGTAATTGTTATGCATGACGGAGAAGTTAAAGGTGAACTTAATAAAAGCGAAATGACGCAACCTGCTATTATGGCATATGCGTCCGGCATGGAGGGGTAATGAAGATTAAATTAAGTCCAAAAACAATTTTGTCACAATATGGTATATATGTTGTGTTTGTGGTGATATTTATCATATTGTCTTTGGTAAACAAAGTGTTTTTCACTGTTGATAATATGATAACAATACTGACACAGGCGGCAATCGTGTCGATTGTAGCTATGGGACAGACTTTCTGCCTAATTTCAGGTGGGCTTGATCTTTCCTCGGGGTCTGTCATGGCACTAGCGGGAGTTTGTACTGCTATGTACGGTATGGAAGATAACACAAATATGTTTATGGTTATCATCATGCTCATACTCGTTGGCGTCGGTTCGGGATTGCTTAACGGAATAATCATCGCTATTGGAAAGGTTCCCGCATTTATCGCGACTCTTGGAATGCAACTTGCAATAAGAGGGCTTGCCTTGCTCGTTACAAACGCAACGCCTGTGTTCGGACTGTCTGAAACGTATACGTTTCTTGGAAACTACAAGTTGTTTGGAGAAGTGCCCGTGCTGATATTTGTTATGATAGCCGTGCTCATAATCTCTACGATAATTCTAAATAAGACAAAATTCGGCAGGCATGTTTATGCGGTCGGGGGAAACGAGCAGTCGGCACACGTTTCGGGCATTAAAGTTGACAGGGTTAAAGTCAAGGTATATATATTAAACGGATTATTGACGGCTTTAGCAGGGTTTTTGCTGGCAGGACGTTTAAAATCCGGTTCGCCCGCAATGGCTGAAGGATACGAACTTGATGCAATCGCAGGCGCGGTTATCGGCGGTGTGAGTACGACGGGCGGAGTCGGAAAGGTGTATGGTGCGATTGTCGGTTCTATACTTCTTACGATGATAGGAAACGGACTTGATCTGTTAAACGTTTCGGCATACTATCAACAGATTATAAACGGTGCAATCGTTGTTCTTGCGGTATTGTTTGACGTAAAGACAAAAAAGAGTTAAGTTTGACATGCTTAATAGCAGTCACAAAATAAAACACTCGGTTGCAGGACAACCGAAAACAGGAGGAAAAGATGAAAAAAATTCTAATGTTTGCAATGGTAGTTTGTTTAGCGTTTACGCTATTTGCGTGCGCACCCGCCACGGAAGAGCCCGCAAGCGAAGCGCCTGCCAGTGAAGCACCGGAGAGTGAAACACCGCAGAGCGAGGCTCCCGCAAGTGAAGAACCGGCAGGAG
>CAYJIQ010000224.1:291-1992 GCA_964370275.1 uncultured Christensenellaceae bacterium | reverse complement strand
TAGTTGGGCTCTCAGAAGCATTTATCGCAAGAGCTGATGAACTTGGAGTAAAACTTGTAATAGGTGACGGACAGATGAACGCAGAAGAGCAGGTTGGTCAGGTGGAAAACTTTATCGTTCAACAGGTTGACGCTATCGTATTAAACCCGATTTCTGCTGAAGGTTGTGCTCCTGCGGTTACTGCTGCAAAGGAAGCCGGAATTCCCATGATTACACTTATCTCAACAACTTCAAATCAGGACGAAGCGAGCACATATGTAGGTTCGGACGCGGTTGAATCGGGACTTCTTGAAGCGCAGATGATGGTTGAAGATCTCGAAGGCAAAGGCAACATCGTTGTTATGTTCGGACAGATGGGTCACGACGCTCAGATTGGCAGATACGACGGATTAAAGCAGGCGATTGAAGGAACTGAGATTGAAATAGTTGCAGAGCAGACGGGCAACTGGTCGCGCGAAGAAGGACTTGCACTCATGGAAAACTGGCTCAATTCGGGCATGGAAATTGACGCGGTTATGGCACAAAACGACGCTATGGCACTCGGTGCGATTACGGCTATTGAAAACAAAGGTCTTACAGGCGAAATTAAAGTATACGGCATAGATGCACTTCCCGAAGCGCTTGATGCACTTGAAGCAGGTACAATGGCAGGAACTGTATTCCAAAACGCACAAGGTCAGGGTTCACAATGCGTGGACGTTGCAGTGGCAGCAGCAAAGGGCGAGACTCTTGAAACAAACTACTACATTCCTTACGAAGCGGTTAGAGTGGACAGCGTAGCTGACTATAGATAGTACATTTCATTTTCTTTCAAAGTTCCTCGGTCATCACTGGCTGAGGAACTTTGACATACTAGCTAATAATATGATAAAATTATCAAAAAAAGGAGTATCTATGTGTCAAAGTTCAAGAAATACAGCATTGGAAGGCGACTTTTGCTTTATTCGCTTTGCATAATTTTACTTCCTACTGTAGTACTGTCTGTAATAATTCAAAACACATATGAAGCGAGTGTAATGAAACTTGCTACGGACAACACTGCGGATTCTGTCGATTTAATCAATTATAATATACAAAATCAGTTTGCCGATTATAGACATCTTGCGTATTTTGTTTCAAAGGACAGGCAAATAAGCAACATTGGAAACATTGAGGAAGTTGCGCAATATATGGACGACAAAGAGGCGCATAAGAAAATACAAGACCTCTTGTTATTTCACAAATCCACCGTCGAAGGTGTCTGGGAAATTACCGTAGTGTATGAAAATGGAATTAGGATTTCAAGCAATAGCGACTTTGATACTTTGCAACAGCCAAGCTCTGCGCAGTGGTACAGCGAAGCAATTGCTCAGCCTGAACATACAAAAGTCTGGACATTTGAGCCGATGGAGGAGATTTACCCAGGGATAGATCCGATAAATGTTTCGATAATTTCTGTTTGCACTAGTATTTCAGATGATTCGGGCAAACCGATTGGCGTTATAAGCATAAATATGTATAGCAATGTAACGAGCACTTCGCTTGCTAATATTTTAAACAGCGGCGGTTCTTATGTTCAGATAGTAGACGACCAAGGCAAGGTTGTATACTCGCCCGTTGTTGGTACTCTTATTGAAGAGGACGAAAGCAACCGCTATGTTCGGGTGGAGAGATATAACGAGGACAACGGCTGGACGGTATCCGGAGTTGTTCCGCTAAACG
>CAYJIQ010000224.1:0-281 GCA_964370275.1 uncultured Christensenellaceae bacterium | reverse complement strand
TCGCTTGGAAATGTACTTATGATTTCCATATTGGTTATTGCTGTTATCATGGCAATATTGTCGCTAAACATGGCAAAGTCGGTAGTTACACCTATCACAAACCTAAGAAATCTTATGCAACGGGCTTCTCATGGGGATTTGAGTGTACGGTTTATGGACGAAAAGCCCGACGAGATACGGGAATTAGGCGAGAACTTTAATGTTATGATAGACAAGCTTGATGAGCTTATAAACCAGGTTTATGAAGAACAACAGGCAAAGCGAAAAGCCGAGATTTTGGC
>CAYJIQ010000223.1:0-3431 GCA_964370275.1 uncultured Christensenellaceae bacterium | reverse complement strand
AATCACCTTAATTCGTAGCAACATTCGCGGCGAAGATGTGGTGGTGGGCTATACTGATTATAGAGATTACGGGAATATCGTCATCCTTGGCAATAGGGTTGCTAACAGGTGCGCTAACAAGTACACCGGGACTCTCTGCTGCAAAGGATGCGGCGATGGATCCTGAGGCAGTGACGGCAGGATATGGAATTGCATATCTTTTCGGCATTCTCGGAGTGGTACTTTTTGTTCAGCTCATGCCCAAAATTTTGAAGGTAGATGTCGAAAAAGAAAAAGCGTCGTTTGTTTCGGCGGGGACGGTCAATGTCGGCGAGGTCAAGAAAAAGCTTAAAAAGATTGATGTGCTTGATTTTTTCCCGTTTGTATTGACCATCATAGTCGGAATGATAATCGGATCTATAACTATACCGGGAATCGACTTTTCCTTGGGAACTTCAGGGGGAACTTTAATAGCAGGTCTGATTATCGGACATTTTGGCAAAATGGGGAAGATAGACATGAGTATAAACAAAAATACTCTAAACTTCTTTAGAGAGCTTGGCCTGGTTTTGTTTTTGGTCGGCGCGGGAATTCCCGCAGGCATCAACTTTGTCACATATGTAAAGCCCGCATACTTTATATATGGAGCTATTTTGACACTGGTGCCCATGTTGCTCGGGTTTGTGCTTGGTAAGTATGTTTTTAAATTGAGCATATTTAATAATCTGGGTTCGCTTACCGGCGGGATGACCAGTACACCTGCTCTTGGTACGCTAATCACAGTCGCAAAGACGGACGAAGTAGCGGCGGCCTATGCGGCAACGTACCCCATAGCCTTGGTACTGATAGTGCTGGCAGCAAAGTTTATAGTTTCAATAGGTTAAAAAGCAAAACTCCTCGCGGTTGATATAGTCGCCAAGAGGAGTTTTTTTGTGTCGGAAAATTGATTTTACACGGATAGATTTTGTTCAGGCAATGCTTCGTTCTCATCGTTTGGAGCGTTTTTGCGAGCGAAAAATATTGTAAGTATACCGGCTACAACACACAGGAAGAAGACAATGCTGAACACGTCAAATATAGTCATGGGTAGAGTGAAATCTTGAGTTATTACAAGAAGAACAATAGTAAATACACTTTCAATTATCGTGGCGATAATCTTGGTTTTGCGCGATTTTTCAGTACCTTTTGTTTCAGTTTGGACCTCGCTTTCGCTCGTTCGAGTCAAACTTTCTTGTTCATCTTTTTTGCGTTTGAAAATGATGAACCACAATGTGAGCACAACTATGGCGACTGTGCATATTAGGTCAAATAGACTCCATGCGCCCAGCTTTTTAAAATTTCCACCACTCAAAGGAACGCCGTTTTCAACAATAACAATCGTTTCGTATATGTCGCCGTTTTCGTCGGTAAATCTTATCGTATGTTCGCCATCGGGCAGGGATTCAATAGCATTTGCGCTTAAAACATACCCTTCCTCAGGGTTGTATATGACGTCCTCGGGATCGACGATGATTATTGGAGGAAGGGAGGGCAACGGCGTTGAAGTAGGATAGGGAAGGTCCGTTTGTTGCGGCGTGGCAGACAATTCGGACGTCGGTGATATTTCGGGTGTTATCGTTGTTTCGGGCGTAGTCTGCTGAGTGGGCACGGGGGTTTCGTCCGTTTCGTCCGGTTCGGGGGTGGAATCGGTTGGCGTTTGCGTGGGGGCAACGTTTGAACCGTTGATAACTATAGTGGCTGTATATGCGTTTGTTTTATCTACGGCGGCGCTGCCTTTTTCGCCCTTGACCAAAACTTTAAACTGAACCGTGTGCGTTCCTATTTCAGGAGATGTGGTGTGGCTTTCATCCGAAAAACTCTGGGCAGAATCGTTCCAAAACAGCAATTCAAGCTCTTGTTCGTCGCCCATGTTTTTCGCTGTGGATGTTATATAGGAGATAACGTCGTCAAGCTCTGTTGTTAAATTTTCGCTAGTCAACAAATAACCCTGTCCGTCGTAGGTCTTGCTATGAGAAAAGTTTAGTAGGGGCAACACATTCATCGTGTTAAAATATGATCTTATTGCGTAGTTGTTAAGGTCTAAATCGCCGTAATCCAAACGCATATTGTGGTGCTGTCCCTCGGATAGCATGTAAACTTCTGAGTCGGCAATGTTTTGCGGCAACAATTTGATTTCGCTGTGCGCATACCAATCATAGCCCATATGCGTGTAACCCTCAAGAGCAAGTATCGGCTGGTCGGGCAGATAGGAGACATTGTTTGCCGAATACCAGGTGGCAAGACTTGAGCTTAGATTGCCAACCCAGTTTCCCAGTACAAGATTCATCCTGTAGCCATGTCCCATATACGCAGATTGAGTGAACATGTAGTTTGAACCGTGAATGCTTGCGGAGCTTCCTGCGGTAACATGAATAAGTCTTGGATAAATTTTGATAGTAATAGCTCCTGATTCCCTTGTGCCCGACTCATTTCTAGAATACCCCACAGTATACTCTCCAATGTGACTGTCCGTGAGCACTCCTGAGAATTGTGCGACATTATTATCCCATTTTACGTTTGTTATCGAAGAATAATCGTCTGTGCTCACATTGTGCAGTTCCCAAGTATCTACGCCGTTTTTGTCTTCGTATGCTTCAATTAGGAGAGCTTCGTCAATCGGCTTTTCGTCGTAAACTTTTTTTACCAGAACTTCCATCGGATCCGGAGTATCGACCTCTACCGCTGTAAATACCTCAGAACCTGTAAAGTCGGCGTTGGCAAAGTCGTCGGTTGTCCAAATGTTTCCGTTTTCGTCTTCCCAGTTATATACTTTTGTACTGTCGGAGGGAGTAGGGATCTGTGAGGTGTTGAGCGTGCCTATATGCGCGCCGGAGTTATATGTTTTTAGGACAGTGGGTTCGGCTAAGCTCACTTCAAATGTAATGTCATGTCTAAAATACGGATAAAATCTATAACCGTCACTAGCCGCTGCCGCAGGTTGTGTATTGCTCGCAATTTGCATATAATAGCCTGTACCTGTCTTATAAAGCCAACCGTCAAATGTGGAACCCTCGGGCGCATCTAAAGTGGGCAGTACATCTTGCATCAAAACGGTACTGACATACATGTAAGTGCTATCTGAAAGAGAAGAATCTGTATAATAATTAACGGGATAGACCAGTACGTAATCCGAAGCGAGAAGTGAACCACTTTGATTTACGGTGATTCTATAAGCGTAGTGATCGCTATCCGGAGTAAACGTTGCTGTTCCGCTCGAATCGAACGTGACGCTTTTTATGTCGCTAAATGTGTTTGAGCCGAGTTTTACGCCTTGAACTATGTTTGGGTTGCTTAGCGATGTAAGTGAATTGTATTTAAAAACTACTTTTTGAGATGTCTTATCAAAACTTGCGCTTAGCATAGAGGGCCTTGGAATCAATTCGTCGGATATTGTAAACCTTGCGCCCACACTG
>CAYJIQ010000222.1:0-3489 GCA_964370275.1 uncultured Christensenellaceae bacterium | reverse complement strand
ATCCTATCGCTGAAGATACTACAACGATTGTAGATCCCGAAGTTCCTACTGCAGGAATTGGCGGAACAACTGAAGATATTGAAGGTGGAATCGACATCGAAGACCCCGAGATTCCGGCAGGTGCGCTCAGCTCATCGGAGTGGAGCTTGGTAAATGTTCTACTGGCACTCGCAACTGTGGTAGCGTCAGTTGTGATGGTAGCGACATTTATGGCAGGTCGTGCAAAGGCGGTTTATGAAGACGTAGTAATGCGTAAGCGCAAGATGATGGTCACATTAGCAACAATCATTCCTGCGATAGTAGCACTCCTTCTTTCAATCGTAACAAGCAACTTTGCAAATCCGATGGGACTCTTCAACGAAATCACATGGGTATTCGCACTCGTAGCTGTTATTCAGGCAGTTCTCTCGGTTCTGTGCGCAACAGGATTTTCAACCGGAGGAAACGGAAGAAACACAGCAAGCTCAAGAGCATAATTAAGTAAACAGACTCCCGAGTTCATGTTAAATGGAACTCGGGAGTTTTTTTGCGTCGAAAAGTTAAATTTATTCGAGTAGCGTTATTACATATTTACTATTGCTTAATTGCGAAACAAAGGGTATAATAGAAAATAAATATACGAAAACAGAAAAGGGCGCCACTGCGATGGCAATATAAAAATTCAACTCGGGAGGCATATAATATGTTGTTCACCAAAGAAGGCTTCAAAGAGAAATACACCGAACGATTTATGACGAAGTTGTCTAAAAGCATCGAAGAAGGTACGGCAGTCGATAAATATGTTGTACTCGCATCGGTAATCAGGGATGAACTCAGTAAAAAATGGGTAAAGACAAACAACTACTATTTAAAAAATGAATCCAGACAAGTTTATTATTTTTCCTTGGAGTTTCTCACCGGAAAGTTTCTTGAGCTCAATCTTCTTAGTTTAAACTGCGAAGAGGAAGTTAGGCAGGGGCTTGAAGAAATGGGAATCAACCTCGACGAACTTATCGCTTGCGAGCCCGACGCAGGGCTTGGAAACGGCGGACTTGGCAGGCTTGCATCGTGTTTCCTAGATTCGCTTGCCGCAATGGGTCTTCCCGGGCACGGAACGGGAATCAGGTACAAATACGGGCTGTTTAGGCAGAGAATTGTCGACGGGTATCAGGTGGAACTTCCCGACAATTGGCTGAGGCAGTCTAACCCGTGGGAAATTTGCAAACCGGACAAAGCAGCAACAGTCAAGTTTTACGGAACGGTCGACTGTTATGAGGAGGACGGAAGAATCAAGTTTAAACACGAAAAATTTCTTCCCGTTGTTGCGGTTCCCTACGACATGCCTATCGCCGGCGCAGACAACAATATGGTAAATACGCTAAGGCTGTTTAGTGCGGAGGCTGCTTCGGGGCAAGAATTTGATTTTGCGTCTTTTAGCAAGGGTGAATACACAAATGCAGTTGCAGAAAAATGCGAGATTGAAGCAATCTCAGAGGTGCTTTATCCTGATGATTCAAATTATTCAAACAGAATGCTCAGGCTAAAACAGCAATATTTCTTCGTATCTGCCGGCTTGCAGTCAATAGTTCGCAGATTCAATCTAAAAAAGACACACAGACAGCGCATAGACGAGCTAGTTGCCGTTCATATAAACGACACGCATCCTGCACTTGCCGTACCGGAACTTATGAGAATTCTCATGGACGATGAGGGGTATAGTTGGGATGAAGCTTGGGATATAACAACAAAAACTATCGCCTACACCAACCATACCATACTTCCGGAGGCGCTTGAGACATGGCCCATCGACCTTGTAAAAACACTGTTGCCCAGGGTCTACATGATTATCGAGGAGATAGACAGAAGGTATGTAGCGGAGTTAAGAAGAAAATACAGCGATGATTTTGTATCAAGAGTTGCTATTCTTTGGGATGGTGTTGTGCGCATGGCAAACCTTGCCGTAGTTGGAAGTTTCAGCGTAAACGGCGTTGCACAGGTACACTCCGAGTTGTTGAAAAATGTAGTTATGAAGGACATGTATAAGGTCTTTCCAGAAAAATTTAACAACAAGACAAACGGCATAACACAAAGACGCTGGCTAATAAAGTCAAACCCAGATTTGTCAGAGCTTATTTGCGATGCAATAGGAACTTCATGGAAGAAAAACCCGACACAGATGGAAGAGTTTGCACAGTTTAAGGATGACAGTGCAATGCACGATAAACTGCACGAAATTAAGCGACTCGACAAAATCAGACTCGCAAAATACATTGCTGACAAAAACGGAATAAAAGTAAGCCCCGATTCGATTTTCGATGTGCAGGTGAAGCGAATACATGCATATAAGCGCCAGCTTCTCAATGCACTTCACATTCAACATCTGTACAACAGGATTTTAAACGATCCGAACTACAACATGGAACCTCGCACATTTATCTTTGCAGGAAAGGCGGCGCCAAGCTACTACTTTGCAAAATCGGTAATCAAGTATATCAATGAGCTGGCAGAGCTTATAAACAATGACCCGAGAGTGGGGGATAAACTAAAGGTAATTTTCCTCGAAAACTACAACGTCGCACTGGCAGAACTTATTTTCCCTGCGAGCAACATTTCAGAGCAGATTTCCACTGCCTCCAAGGAAGCTTCGGGAACGGGAAATATGAAGTTTATGATGAACGGTGCTATAACGGTGGGAACGGATGACGGAGCGAACATCGAAATTCGCAAGTTTGTCGGGGACGACAATTTTATCCTGTTTGGCTTGAGTGTCGAAGAGGTCATAAGGTTTTACAACAACGGCGGATATTGTTCAAGGGATTATTACAACGAAGACCCGGCAATCAAGCTTGTAATAGACCAAATCAGTTCGGGTTCAATTTTCGTAAACGCACCGCAAGAGGACTTTATGTCTATAGTCAGAACGCTGCTCGATTACAACGACGAATACTTTGTACTAAAAGATTTCAGAAGTTATGCAGAGGCTCAGGTGAAAGCGGACTTCCTTTATAAGCAAAGACAAATCTGGAACAAGATGTCTATTGTGAACATTGCTATGTCGGGTCACTTTTCAAGTGATAACACGATTAAACAATATGCGGATGAAATTTGGAAGATTGATAATTGCGACATCAAATAGATAAATTGCATCGTATTTTTCAAAGAATGTGTGTAAAAGGGAATGCACAAGTGAAAAATTCGGAAAATTTGTAAATCTGATGCTAAAATGTATTGACAAAATGGGAATTTGGCTATAAAATAACTTATTAGAGCGTGAGCTTAGGTGATGCGGTTGTAGCTCGAGGAGAGCACCGGCTGACTAAGCCGACAAAATGGGTTCAATTCCCGTCGCCCGCTCCAACCAAGCCGGTTTGCAGCAAAGAGGTTGCAAACAAGATATATTTTAGGAGGATAAAGATTAAAATGGCAAAAGCAGTATTCGAAAGAAATAAGCCACACGTAAACATTGGAACAATCGGTCACGTTGACCACGGTAAGACTACTCTTACGGCA
>CAYJIQ010000221.1:0-3509 GCA_964370275.1 uncultured Christensenellaceae bacterium | reverse complement strand
ATTTCCACCGTTTCACGCGTGGTCAATAAAAAAAGCACCAAAGCAGCTACCGAAGAAGTTCAAAACAAAATATGGAAAATTGTTCGTGAAACCGGGTATATACCCAACAAAGCTGCTCAATCGTTAAAGCAGATTTCAACCCAAGATTCTCGCGCCTCTAAGGCAATAGCTTGTGTCTACGCAAGATTACAAGACAGCAACCCAAACCCATTTTTCACGCAACTCGCCAGATATGTTGAAGAAGCGGCGTATCTGCATAATTATCATGTAAAATATATGCTTAACGTAAACGAAATGTATAAACCCGAAACTATTTCGATGTTAAAGCAGAGCAACGTAAAAGGCATCGTGATACTGGGTCGTTGCAACAACCAGCACCTTAACGCAGTGGCAAAAAACTATAAAACCATCACTGTATGTAGCTTAAATGCACTTCGTGCAAACAGTTTAAAATGCGATCAAGTAATCTGCGACGGATATGAGGCAAGCAAAGTTGCTGTGAACTATCTCGTATCACTTGGGCATAGAAATATCGCATACATTGGCGAGCTCAACAACGAAGTTCGCTTCAACGGCTATAGAAGTGTATTAAAGGCGAATAAAATTGACAGCAGTAGAGTTGCAAACGTGACTCTTTCCACAAAGGGCGGAAAAAAAGGTGCGCATCAATTATTAAAACAGCACCCTGAAATTACAGCGGTTTTTTGCGCAAACGATGTTACCGCGATGGGCGCAATCGAAGCATTTACAGAAATGGGATTAAATGTTCCTCGCGACATCTCTGTTATCAGCATCGACGACATAGAGTCTGGAGGCGCGCCAAATCCTATTCTCACAACCGTGCACATTCCACTTGAGGAAATGGGTTGGGTTACAACAAAAATAATTATCGATCGAATAGAGGGCGGACACAAACTGCCTTTGTACACTTCAATCCCCTTTTCTCTCACTGTGAGAAACAGCTGTGCGACATGTAAATAATCAAAAAGGTATCATGCTTTTTTAGCATCATACCTTTTTTACTATCCGCCAATTTGTACGTTGGGAATATATTCATTTAATATTTCTTTTATTTCTACCAGATCGTCATTTGTTAATGAATCAATATCTTTGTATTCATATTCCATATTTAACATTTCATATTTTCTTGACCCAAACTGATGAAAGGGCAAAATATGTACTGTTTGTATTTCATACTCTTTTAGCAAAACCCCGAAGTTTTTAGCATCTTGCCTGCTGTTATTATAACCGGGAATCACAGGAATCCTAACAATCACGGGAATTTTGTTCTCTTGCAGATACTTTAGATTTTCAAGTATAGATTTATTATGAACACCCGTCTGTTCTTTGTGCAAATCATCATCGTAGTGTTTTACGTCATAAAGAAATAAATCCACCACTTTTGCCAACTCCTCAAAACGCAACCCGTCTACATATCCTGAGGTTTCGACGGCAATGTGTATTTTTTCGGCTTTTAGGCGCTTTGCAATTTCGACGGCGAACTCATGTTGTGCAAATACTTCACCGCCTGAAAATGTGACCCCTCCTTTTGAATGTTCATAAAACACCTTGTCCTTTAAAACATCTTTTACAACTTCATCCGCCGTTCTCCTGTTTCCCGAAATGCTGAGTGCTGATGCACCAATCGCGTTGCAAGAAAGCACGCATTTTTCGCACAGGACGCATTTTTCAGGTAAAAACGTGAGATGCTTACCTTTCAAATCTATGGCTTTTTCAGAACATGCATGGACGCATTTTCCGCAAGATATACATTTTTGAGCATCATACATCAGTTGCTTTTTTCTCACTTGAGACTCGGGATTAGCACACCATTTGCATTTTAGCGGGCAACCTTTAAAAAAGATTGTTGACCTAATCCCGGGTCCGTCGTGAATACAAAACTTTTGTATGTTAAATATATAGCCAATGTTCTTCATTATTTTGAAATTTTCTTTTGTAAATTATCCCAATCCTGCATGAATAGCTTTATTCCCTCAGTACTCAGCGGATGTTCGATGCACTGTTTGAGCACCGGGTAGGGTATTGTTGCTATGTCTATTCCGCTTATCCCTGCCATAATTACGTGATGTGGTTGTTTTAAACTTGCGCAAATCACCTGCGTCTTAATATTTTGCACAGAGTACAGCTCGCAAATTTGCTCAACTACGTCCAGCCCATCAACGCCGATATCATCAAGCCTACCAACAAACGGGGCAATGTATGTAGCACCGGCCGCCGCACACAAAAGCGCCTGCGCTGCATTAAACACAAGGGTTACTGTAGTTTTAACACCCGTGTTTCGAAGAAGGCTAACAGCTTTTAATCCCTGTTCGCACATTGGTATTTTTACAATAATCTTGTTTGATATTGCAGCAAGTTCCTTCGCTTCTTTTACTATTTCGTTCGCTTCAAGAGACACCGCCTCCGCAAAAACCATGCCCTCATCATCAAATATTTCAAGAATCTCGTTTATAGCCGTTTTAAGGTCTTTACCTTCTCTTGCGATGAGCGTCGGGTTTGTCGTCGCTCCGCAAATAATTCCCAAATCGTACATCTCTTTAATGTGGTCCACATTTGCTGTATCAATTAGTATTTTCATAATGTTCTCCTTTATTTGTTTTCTAATATTTCCATTCACTCGCCGAAGCTTTATACTACGTGTTCAGTTCTTGCAATTATATCATTTTGCGTGTTCTTAGACAAATCGTTAAAAAATGCACTGTATCCCGCAACCCTTACAACCAAGTCTTTGTAATTTTCGGGCTCTTTTTGAGCTGCCAACATCACTTCTTTGCTTACGACGTTATACTGAACGTGAAATCCCTTTAAGCTGTCAAAAAACGCGCGCACCATAACTATCAACTTTTCAACATCCCTCGGATTGTCAAACGTCGATTTTATCATCTTTTGATTTAACAGCACGCCACCGGTAATATTATGCGTAGGCAATTTTGAAACCGACTTAAACACTCCCGTAGGACCCTCAACATCCACACCGTGACTGGGCGAACACCCCTCTGCAAGCGGTTTTTTTGCCTTGCGTCCGTCAGGTGTTGTCATGGTCATTAAACCCTGTGGAACGTTTGCTGAAATAGAAGAAGTTCCTGCATAGTATCCTCCGCCAATCGGGCCTCTTCCGTGTCTGGTGTTTTTGTATTTTACTATCTCATCAATAAACGCGCTATAACCTTCGCAAACAAGTTCGTCTGCATAGTCATCATCATTTCCGTATTTCGGAGCATCCATCAACATCTTTCTAATGAAGATGTTTTCCTCTCCTTCAAAATCGGATTTCATTGCATCCCATAGTTGCTCTTTTGTGATTGTCTTTTCATCAAACACACACTTTTTAATCGCCGCTAAAGAATCGCCCAAGTTTGCAATTCCAACCTGCAGTCCACTGATAAAATCATAAACCGCGCCACCTGTCTTTAGGTGTAATCCCCGTTTTATGCAGTCGTCTACCAAAACCGAACACAATACATCCGGCGTTTCGTGTTCAAGCACCG
>CAYJIQ010000220.1:0-3510 GCA_964370275.1 uncultured Christensenellaceae bacterium | reverse complement strand
TGCTACGATGACATGATTATCGAGAGCATTGAGCGAAGTATAGTCGATGAGGAGACGGTTTCTGATGCGGCTTCGCCTGAACTTCGTGCGATAAGAAGAAAGATAATAAACGAAAACGACAACATCAGGGCAAAGCTTGCATCCATAATAAGGAGCAAAGATTCGGGAAAATACCTGCAAGATGCTGTTGTGACTCAGCGAGGAGGAAGGTTTGTTGTCCCCGTTAAGGCGGAATTTAAGGGGATGATAAAAGGACTTATCCACGGCGAGTCGGGAAGCGGAGCGACGCTGTTCGTAGAGCCCATGGGAGTAGTCGAATCAAACAACAAGCTAAAATTGCATGCTGAGGAGGAACGTCGTGAAATTGAGCGGATTTTGGTTTATCTTAGCAGCATTTGCGCACCTTACATATACGAGCTCGAACAAAATAGGGAAATTTTAACACAGCTGGATTTAATTTTTGCAAAGGGACGACTTGCGCTTGACATGAACGCATCTGCGCCAAAGTGCGGAGAAAACATAAAAATTCGCGGAGGACGACATCCTCTGATTGATAAAGCAACGGTAATTCCCGTTACACTCGAGATGAGTGCAGAGCACGGAACACTCATTATCACGGGACCAAACACCGGAGGAAAGACAGTAACTCTCAAGCTCGTAGGTCTTTTTGCACTAATGGCTCAGTGCGGAATGTTTATTCCCGCAACAGAGGGAAGCGAACTTCCCGTATTTACGCAGGTTTTTGCGGACATTGGAGACGAGCAGAGCATCGAGCAGTCGCTTTCGACGTTTTCGTCTCATATGAAAAACATAATTGAAATTGTCAACAGTGCAAAGCCCGGTGCACTTATTTTGCTCGACGAACTTGGTGCGGGAACCGACCCCGAAGAGGGAAGTGCACTCGCACTTGCGATACTCACCGAGCTTAACAGGCGGGGAACGAAACTTCTTGCGACGACTCACTACGGCGACATAAAGGCGTATGCGATGAGTGCGAAGGGATTTATCAACGCGTGTATGGAGTTTGACTCAAACAGCTTGCGGCCGACGTATCGACTCATAATGGGAGTTGTCGGCGCGTCAAATGCATTTTTAATATCCGAAAGTCTCGGGCTTGATGGGGATATTATCAAGAGTGCAAGCGGATTTATGCGCTCGGAGAGGCTTGAGTTTGATAGACTTCTTGCCCAGGCGGAGGAGACGAGGTCAAAGGCGGGAGCAGAGCTTGAGCGTGCATACGAGATGCAGGAACACGCAAGAAAGGTTGACGAAAAGGCTCGAGCACTGGAAAATGAGCTTTCGGGAAAGAGAAACATCGCACTAAAAAAGGCAAAGCAAGATGCACTTGACATAGTGAACAAGGCAAAGGAAGAGATGGAGCAGATAATTTCTGAGCTAAAAAAGGCAAGGAAGCTTTCTCAAGCTGAGGAGACAAAGGCGATTGACAAAGCAAGGAAGTCTGTTTCAAGTGCAAAGCAGGTGATGGATCAGCGCAGGCAAAGCGCAAGAAAACCTCATAAGCGATTGAGCCCTGAGGAGATAAATGTCGGCGACAGCGTGCGGGTATGCACGATAGATGCGCCGGGAGTTGTTATAGATAAACCCGACTCACGCAGTATGGTGGAAGTTCAGGCGGGAATAATGAAGCTAAAGGTGCATATCGACGACCTTGAGCCGATGTCGAAGAAGAAGGTCAAAGTTATGAACAGAAGTCGCACCGAGCTTTCGCGAAAGAGCGTCGGGCTTTCGATAGATGTTCACGGCTATATGGTCGAAGACGCAATGATAGAGGTGGATAAATATTTAGATGACGCATTTTTGTCTGGATTGCACGAGGTTACGATTGTACACGGAAAGGGTACGGGTGCACTGCGCACGGGACTTTTAAAATATTTAAGGCATCATCCTCATGTGAAAAGCACAAGACCCGGAAAGTTTGGCGAGGGTGAACAAGGCGTTACAGTGGTGACGTTGAAGTAAGTGTACTATATGTTTTATTAAGGGTTATTGATGTTGTGTGAAATATAAATATTTTATAAACTATGGAGAAATTTGTAGACTAATGCAAAAAAAGCGTGTACGATTTTAAGGGAGGACATTTTAATGATTATGGTGAGTGCATGTCTTGCGGGCATAAATTGTAGGTTCGATGGTACGTCAAAGCCGGATGAATACGTAATGAATCTTGCACAGAGGGAAAATGTAAAGCTGTTTTGCCCCGAGTGTCTTGGAGGGCTGGTTGATAAAAGACCGCCGAGCGAGCTGACAGGGACGGGAAAACAGGTGCTTGAAGGAAAAGCAAAGGCTATTAGCAAAGAAGGCAAGGACGTGACCGAGCGGTTTTTAATAGGCGCTGAGCGAGTGCTTTCAATAGTAAAAAACAGCGAACCTGAGAGGATTATCTTAAAGGCTAAAAGCCCCTCGTGTGGGGTTGGGAAAATATATGACGGGAGTTTTTCGGGAACGCTTGTTGAAGGAAACGGCATTTGCGCACAGCTTCTGATAGATAACGGATATAATGTAGAATGTAGATAAGGAGAGGGAAAATGAACAAAAACGTTATACTTTTGATCGACGACGATGAAAATATTTGTAAAGTGATTAAACTTTACCTCGAAAAGGACGGCTACGAGGTTGTAGTTGCGCACGATGGAAGAACAGGGCTTGATATGTTTCCCGAAACGGGTGCGGAACTTGTGCTTCTTGATATCATGATGCCCGGGCTTGACGGACAGGAAGTGCTAAAGGCGATTCGCAAAGATAGCGCAGTTCCCGTCATCATGCTTACGGCAAAAAGTGACACGTTTGACAAAGTTTTAGGTCTTGAACTTGGTGCGGACGACTACATTACCAAACCGTTTGAGCCAAAGGAGCTTATAGCAAGAATTAAGGCGGTTACGAGAAGAGCTGTGCAAAATGCTGTTGAGGACGACATAATTACCTATCAAGATCTCGAGATATCCATTTCAAATTACTCGGTAATATACAATGGCGAGAGGTTGGAGCTTCCGCCAAAAGAACTGGAACTCTTGCATTTTTTAGCGTCTCATCCGGGAAAGGTGTTTACAAGAGAACAGCTGTTACAAAAGGTATGGGAGTTTGAGTTTTACGGAGATTCAAGAACGGTTGACGTTCACATAAAGCGCCTAAGAGAAAAGCTCAGAGGGGAACATAACTGGGATATTAAGACGATTTGGGGAGTAGGATATAAATTTGAGGTTGAGTGATGTTTAGGTTTAAGTCTCTTTTTGGAAGACTTCTTGCAACATACATGGCGATAGTGCTGTTTATCATTATCGTGTTCACCTTGCTTTCCACCCAAATTCTCCGCTGGAACACGGTGGACAGCGGTGAGCAAAATATGCTCGATACCGCAAATTCTATTCAGCAATATTATGCACAGTCAAGGGGAGAGGCAGACGACACAGCTTTTGTCGATGTTTTGCAGACTAGGGCAGAACAGCTTGCTTTGCAGATTGAGGTTATAGGAAAATACGGAGAAGAGCGCTA
>CAYJIQ010000219.1:0-3593 GCA_964370275.1 uncultured Christensenellaceae bacterium | reverse complement strand
AGCACATTTTGACCAGGTTTATATGTTCCCGTAATATCGCGAACGACCTTTCCGCAAGCCTAGTGAATAAGCGCCATGGGAAGTTTTTCTTTCAGCGATTTGCGGGAACGCAAGCCTGCAAAGTAACGCTGGTCCGCTGCACAAATTGACAGATGTGTCGGCTTTACGATTACCTTTTGTTCGTTCAGAGAAATATCGTCAAAAACGACGTTGATCATTCCCGGAGATTCGAGCTTAAATATGCTATTAATCATATTTTTCACCTTGCGCAAGAACTGCAGAAGCAAGTTTTAGGTCAAAAGATGAGGTAACTTTTATATTATAAGTCTCACCCAATACTATGTAAACATCTCTGCCCGCCAAAACGAAAATTTTACATGCATCAGTCAAAATAACCTTGTTTTCGTCACTCAATGCACCGTAATCTTCTTCAAAAATTCCAACTTTAAAGCTTTGCGGAGTTTGGCCTTGAAAAAGTTCTTTACGCAACGGAATTTCGCTTATAAATTTGTCATCGGCAGAGCGGATAATTGTGTCACTTGCCGGTATTGCAGTGTCACAAACGCCGTATTTGAGCGCAGCATCGATGTTGTCTTCTATAATTCGTGTACTCAAAAATGGCCTAACCGCATCGTGTGTAACAAGCACGCTGTCTTGAGTCGCTCCGTCTTTTTTCGCCTCAGCAATGATGTTAGAAATTGTCGAGTTTCTATCTGTTCCACCTTCAACCACTACAATGTTGTGATCTGTTCCGAGGTGCTTTTCGATAAGGTCGCAAGTATGCGGAATATAATCCCTAAGAACGCCCACGTAAATCTTATCAAACCTGTTTACGAGGGAGAATTTTTCAAGGGTGTGAATTAGTATAGCCTTGTTTCCCAGCTTTAAAAACTGTTTTGGGGTGTTGATTCCACCCATTCTGCTACCAACGCCGCCTGCTAATATACCCGCTAAAATCATTTCGAACCTCCTGTTAAGTAGTCAAAAATACGCTGTGTACAGTTGCCGTCACAGCCGGACATGAATTTCTTACAAAAATCTTCAACCTTTGATTTGTCTGCAAGCTTCACGTACTCTATTAGTTCGTCGTTATTTTCGGCAATAGGGCCCGGGACAAATTCATCATAAGGGTAGTAAAAGTCTCGATCTTTAATATATTTATCTTTGTCATACGCAAAAAATACCATTGGTCTGTTAAGCAGTGAATACTCAAAGATGACGGACGAATAGTCGGAGATTAGTAGGTCTGCTGAACATAGCGCGCGGTCTATAGGCACGCTCTTTGATACATTATATACAAAGTCGGGACAAGCGTCCTTTATACTTTTTTTAAGCTTAAATTTGTTTGCCACAAAAGGATGCAGTTTTAACAATAGCACATACTCATCAGAGAAGTTTTCATAAAACCTAGCTATGTCAAGGTTAAGCTTATTGTGTGCTTTTCGTACGCTGTTACCTCTGAATGTGGGAGCATACAGGAGAATCTTTCTTCCTTCTATACCCGGGCATTTTTCTTCTACAAAGGCCCTTGAGGATTGGACAAATTCCTCGTCGAAGTAAATGTCTGTTCTGGGTGCACCAAGCGGTACTATGATATCGGGTGAACAGTTAAATGCCTCTGCATATGAAGGTATAATTTCGGGCGAAGAACAAAACACATCTGTGTATGTGTTGTGAACGGGGTATTTTTCAAGCACTTTTGGGTTTAGCCCCCACGGCTTGTCCGTTGAAGAGTATCCCCATCTTTTAAATGCACCACAAGCGTGCCAAAGCTGAACCATGCGAGTTCCTTCTCTTGGTTGAGCTGTATATGCAGGCATATAATAGTCTGTTAAAAATACAAAGCTTGCAGTCGCATAATTGCGCATAAAACGTTTAAACTCGGAATACCGTTCAAATCTTCTTATGAAAGCTTTTTTCGAATACTTCTTCTTCAAATGATAGCAAATCTCATATCCGTTTTCGATAAATAATTTTTCTAATTCGCGCATATTATCCGGTAGCTCAACATGCCTGTTGTTTGCAAACACTACCTTCTTTGGATTAATAGGTTTTTTAGCGGCACGCTTGTATACTCTAGGTAATAATATGTTTCGCAACAAGTTGCGCTTAAACTCTTTTGTCATTCTAACCTCCTTACACATCCTTGTTTGGTGTAATGTGTCTATGATAGTATAATATTATTGGACTGCAAATGTCAAGATAAAGGTGAAAATTGATGAACATTTCCGCTATATTGTGGTATAATTAAACTATTGAAGAAATAAGTAGGAGGGTTTTATGAATAAGACGGTTGTAATTATCGGTGGAGTTGCGGGTGGAAGCAGTTGTGCGGCGAGACTTAGGAGACTCGATGAGAGTGTTAATATTATTATTCTTGAAAAAGGCGATTTTATTTCATTTGCAAATTGTGGCCTTCCTTATCATGTGGGCGGGGTTATAAAAAACTCGAAATCACTTGTTTTGCAGACTCCTGAACTCATGAAGTCTAGGTTTAACATCGATGTTCGTATTAATAATGAAGTTTTAAGTATAGACAGACCGGCAAAAACGCTGAGTGTCAAGAATAACCTGACGGGTGAGGTTTATAATCAATTCTATGATACGTTGGTGATTTCGACCGGCTCGGAATCTATTAGAC
Source organism: uncultured Christensenellaceae bacterium (assembly GCA_964370275.1). GTDB lineage: Bacteria > Bacillota > Clostridia > Christensenellales > Christensenellaceae > CAYJIQ01. Next base: position 952 of record CAYJIQ010000219.1, on the reverse strand, counting down.
CGCCAATTCCCGGAATAGAATCAGAAAAAATTCACACTATTTGGACGGTAAACGAAGCGGTTAAGTTAAGAAGTCTTGTGAAAGAAGGTGCGAGAGTTTCAGTTCTCGGAGGAGGTTTCGTCGGGCTTGAAATGGCAGACAATTTAGTTAACGCAGGCATGAAAGTCACCATGGTCGAGGCGCAATCTCAGATAATGTCGCATATTGACGAAGAAATGGCGACCATTTTGCAAAATAATATGAAGGACTGTGGTGTACAGCTCATATTAGAGGATAGGGTGACGAGTTTTAACGAAACTCAGGAAGGCATAGAGGTTATACTTCAAAGCGGCAAAAAGATCGAGTCTGACTTTGTTATACTTGGAATGGGCGAAAGACCCAATAGCATCTTGGCAAAAAACGCAGGACTTGAGATGAATGAGCGGGGTGGAATTAAGACTACAGACGATATGCTAAGCAGTGATGAAAACATCTATGTTTTAGGAGACGTAGCTGAGGTTCGTGATTTTAATTTTGGTGGGAGGATAATGATTCCCATGGCAAGCCCGGCAAACAAGCAGGGTAGAATTGCGGCCGACAACATAGCGGGTTTTGATAATGAATATTCAGGGACTCAGGGTACATCGATAATGAAACTTTTTTCACTCGTATCTGCTAGTACGGGAGTGAACGAGAAAATTCTTAAGATGAGCGGAAAGAAAAAAGGTGTAGATTATGAATGCATAACTATTGTGCAAAATTCTCATGCTACGTACTACCCGGGAGCTAAACCTATGACTCTCAAGTTGATTTTTTCACCGAACGGTAATAAAATTCTTGGGGCACAGATTATCGGAGAGGACGGGGTAGACAAGAGGATTGATGTTATTGCAACTGCAATAAGGCTTGGTGCGGATGTTAAAGTGCTCACACAGCTCGAGCTTGCCTATGCTCCGCCATTTTCTTCTGCAAA
>CAYJIQ010000218.1:0-3599 GCA_964370275.1 uncultured Christensenellaceae bacterium | reverse complement strand
ATTGCCGAGACGGACTATGAGGCTGAGTTTGCAGATGCAATCGGCATAGATGACCCTGTTCGCATGTACTTAAAGGAAATAGGAAAAGTTCCGCTCCTTACTGCTGAAAAAGAGCGAGAGCTTGCCATAAAGATGGGCGAAGGGGATATGAACGCAAAGCGAGAACTCGCCGAGGCAAACCTAAGGCTGGTAGTCAGCATTGCAAAAAGATATGTTGGCAGAGGAATGCAGTTTTTAGACCTTATTCAAGAGGGTAATTTAGGTCTGATTAAGGCGGTTGAAAAGTTTGACTACAACAAGGGATATAAATTTTCAACTTATGCAACTTGGTGGATAAGACAAGCCATAACAAGGGCGATTGCAGACCAGGCGAGGACGATACGAATTCCCGTCCATATGGTTGAGACGATAAACAAACTTATTAGAGTCTCGCGCCAGCTTCTTCAAAAACACGGCAGAGATCCTCATCCCGAAGATCTGGCCGTTGAGATGGACATGCCTGTTGAAAAGGTTCGTGAGATTCTAAAGATTGCGCAGGAACCCGTTTCCCTTGAAACTCCTATAGGCGAAGAAGAAGATAGCCACTTAGGCGACTTTATTCCCGACGAGGATGCTCCGGCGCCCGCCGAAGCTGCGGCTTTTACCATGCTAAAAGAACAGCTTATCGATGTGCTTGATACGCTTACACCTCGCGAGGAAAAAGTGCTTAAACTGCGCTTTGGGCTCGACGACGGACGCGCAAGGACGCTCGAAGAGGTCGGCAAGGAATTTCAGGTTACAAGGGAGCGCATACGGCAGATTGAAGCAAAGGCGCTAAGAAAACTGCGCCATCCGAGCAGAAGCCGCAAATTAAAGGACTTCCTTGAATAAAAACATTGCAAGAATTGACGATTACGGAGGATATTATTCCTCCTTTAAGCCCCATTAGTCACGTTGTGACAGCTCTCCCTTCGCGGGAGAGCATTTTTTAAAGTTGGATTGTGAACATGAACATTGGATTAAGATTAAGAACAATTTGCGATATGTGCGAACCGGCTGTGGCGATAGCGGATATCGGCTGTGACCACGGACTCACTGCCTGCACGTTGGCGCTTGAAAACAAGACACCGTGCGCTATAGCGGCAGACGTATCCGAACCTTCTTTAAACAAGGCGAGGGAGCTTGCGGCAAAACTGGAAATCTCTGAGAGGATGCGTTTTTTGCACGGTGACGGGCTGTGTGTTCTGCCCGGCGGATTTGACGGCGGAGTTGTAATTTCGGGTATGGGCGCCATGACGATTTGCGAGATACTAAAAGCTTCGCCGGGTGTTACAAAAAACGCTCAATACTTTGTGCTCAGCCCTAACTTACAGCCCGAAATTGTGCGACAAACGCTCTTTGAGCTGGGTTTTTACATTAAAAGCGAAACGATAGTGCGCGAGGGGAAAAAGCTGTATCCCATCATGCTCGCAAAACACGGAAAGTCCGAAGACTACTCGCCCGCTGAAATGATTCTTGGAAAAAACAGCGGCGAACATTGCGAAGAATATGCAAAACTTCGCATAAACATGCTCGAGTGTGCGATAAAAGGCGACCCATCAAACCAAACTGCACGCACACTTTTAGTTGAAATACAAAAACACATGGAGGAAAGCTAATGTTGACAAGCAACAATTTTTCGCTCATGGTCGAACAGCTTGCGCCGAGAGGGTGTGCATACGAATGGGATAACTGCGGCTATAATTTACTGACACACGACGAGATAAGGGGAGTATACGTTTGTCTTGACGTTACCCATGAGGCTATAGACGAGGCACTAAGACTCGAGTGTGACACGATTTTGTCTCACCACCCACTGCTGTTTAAGGCGGTAAAAAATATAGACTTTAAAAACCCCGTTACTGCAATGCTTATGAGGGCGACGCAGGCGAATTTAAACATTTACTGTGCTCACACCTCATACGACTGTGCAAGAGGAGGGCTTAATTTTAAACTTGCCGAAACTTTGGGAATTTCCAACCCGAAAATTTTAAGCAAGACGGACAATGCAAAGTTTGCAAAGGTGGTCACATTTGTTCCTGAGGATGATTGCGAGAAAATCTGCGACCTAATGTTTGAGGCAGGTGCGGGACACATCGGAAGGTACTCTCACTGTGCCTTCACTTCTTCAGGTGTTGGAAGTTTTCTTCCTCACGAGGGTACAAACCCAACAATCGGACAGGTCGGGCAGATGCAATTTGTAAAGGAAACGCGAATAGAGGCGATCATTCCGGGAGACAAGCTCGGAAAACTTCTCGCGGTAATAGAGTTCTCGCATCCATACGAAGAACCCGTCATGGATGTATACGAGCTTGCACATCCCTACGGTTCATCGGGCATCGGTTGTTTTGGAGAAATCAAAGAGATGAGCGCAAAGGATTTTGTCGCTCATGTAAAGGAATCGCTCGGCTGCCAAAGTGTTAGAGTGAGCGGCGAGGTGGGGAGTATTTCAAAGGTTGCATGTGTTGGCGGTTCGGGTGGCGAGTTTTTCGCCGCAGCAAAAGCAAAGGGTGCACAGGCAATCGTAACCGGCGAGGCGAAGTATAACCAGTTCTACGAGGCACAGGCGATGGGAATAATGCTTATCGAAGCGGGACACTATGAAACTGAAGCATTATTCATCAAAGAAATGTCCGGCTATTTACAAATGCGCATTAATGAGTTACAATATAATGTGCACGTTTGTGAATGCCCCACGGGAATGCCCTACGTGTATCGCTAATATAGAAAGGTGGAGTGTTTTTGAACAGTTTAGAACGACTTTGGGAATACCAATCTGCGCAACTCGAACTTGAGAGCTATGAAAGACAGCTAAAGGATACGCCGACAAGAAAGAAGCTTATAAAGTTGCAAAAATACGTACAGCAGAGTCAGGCGAAGCTGCTGGAGATGGAAAATGCCTCGAAAATCATGCAAAACAAGCTATATGAGCTTGAAAAATCACTTAAGAAGTGCGACGAGGATTTGGAAGATTTAAAGAAAGATTTTGGATATTTCAGCGAGTGTGAAGCTGATGAGCTCAACGAAAAGGAAATTACAGCAGCGCTTAAATCTTGCGAGGCTACTTACGAAAAGATGGCAGGTATAAAAAAACACGCTCTGAGCGTTAAGGCACAAATAGACGGTGCGGATGCATCTTCTCGTGAACTTCTCGCAAAAATGCGTGTTGCAAAGGAGGACTACGATGCGCTTCGTGTCAGCCATCAAGAGGAAATAGAGTTGGGCAAGGAAAGAGATGATGAGCTAAAAAGTATTCTTTTAAAGACAGGCGAGGGGATAGATGTCGTGTTTATGGAGGACTACAACCGCACAAAGGGTTTAAGGCCAAATCCGGTAGCGATGTTTGTCGACTATACATGCAAAGGATGCAACATGCAGCTGCCGTCCAGCCTTGAAAGTGTTGTGGTTGCGGCAAAGACGCCGGTTCACTGCGAAAATTGCGGAAGAATACTCTATTCGCCAAAGAAATAAGGGCGAGCAAAAATGTTTGAAATTGAGCGGATTAGGTGACTGCGCCGGAAACGGTGAGGAAAGTCCGAGCACCGCAGAGCAAGGGCGCCGGCTAACGACCGGTGGAGGCG
>CAYJIQ010000217.1:0-3607 GCA_964370275.1 uncultured Christensenellaceae bacterium | reverse complement strand
CTTCAAAACTAAGTTTTTCGGGAGTTGCCTTGCGTACATGTCTTTCGATTATTACCTTTATTCGCGCCATGAGTTCCTTTGGGCTAAAGGGTTTTATAATGTAGTCGTCTATTCCAAGCGCAAACCCGAAAAGTTTGTCGTATTCCTCGCCCCTTGCCGAAAGCATAAGCACAGGAATATCCTTGTTCTTTTTAATCTCTTTGCACGCAGAAAAACCATCGAGTCTAGGCATCATTACATCGAGGATAATAAGATCGAAATCTTCTTGTGTCGTGTATTCCACAGCCTCCATTCCGTCGCAAGCTTCCTTAACGCTGTGACCTTCAAATTCTGCATATTCCTTTATGACGGCACGTATGCCGGCTTCGTCGTCAACCACTAAAATCTTAGCCATGATAGCCTCCTTATCGTTCTTTAGTGCAATATATCCTTTGTGTGTGTGTTCACAATGGTGTAATTGTGAAAGGTATGTGAAATATACAAGTGCTAAAGTTTTTCAAGCTTCATGTAGCCGGGTTTTATCAGCCCGATTTTTCTAAAGAGCAAATCTATGAAGAAGACTATGAGGGCCGGAAGCACGATGTGCATGAGCACAATAACAAGCAAAAGAGATACTGGATCGGAGTTTGTGCTCATCGAAGCCCACGCTCCAAACTGACCGACAAGTCCGCTTGTTCCCATGCCTGCACCCGAGGCAGTATTTGTCATGGCAAAAACGGTAGTTGAAATTGGGCCTAGAATTGTAGCTGCGAGGGTAGGTGCAATCCAAATTTGGGGACGTCTCATTATGTTTGCAAACTGGAGCATCGAAGTTCCAAGGCCAACTGAGAAGAGAGAGCCAATGCCGTTGTCTCTATATCCCGCAACGGCAAATCCCACCATTTGCGCGCAACAACCGACGGCAGCTGCTCCCGCTGCGAGTCCGCTTAGGTCGAGCATAATACAAAGTGCAGCTGAGCTTATCGGTGCTGTTAGCGCCATGCCGACTATGACGGCTATTGCCATACCCATTGGAATAGGGGAAAGCTCTGTTGCTCCGTTGATTACGCTGCCCAGCCATTCCATAAATCCGTCTATGGGTGCGCCGATGAGCAGGCCTACAACGCCTCCGCTGATTATCGTAACAAGTGGTGTTAGGACGATGTCAACTGGGGTTTTACCCGCAACCAGCCTGCCGATTTCAGCACCGATTACCGATGTTACGTATGCACCGACCGGTCCGCCGTAAAAGTATCCTACAGCACCAGCACCGGCGCTTGAAAACATAACCAGTGGTTTTGCGCCAAGCCCGTGCGCTATTGCGACACCGATTGCCGCTCCAACAACGGGGGAGGAAGCTCCCATAATTTCGCTTATCGGGACGAGAAATTCGAGCCCGGGAATCTTTCCTATTTGAGATATAATAAGACTGATAATGAGAGAAGAAAAAAGCCCCAGAGCCATTGCGCTCATAGCTTTTACAAAATATCTTTCCAAATAGTGCTTAACCTTACTGTTCATGTCTGCCTCCGTTTGATGACGTTGCAAGTCTAAAAAGTGCAACTTATTTTTTTTATTCTATAATATATTGGCTAAAATTACAAGAAGTAAAAATCAACACCAATGGTTATAAAAAAAGTTAAAAATAAATAAATAACCGTAAATATAACTATTGACATAACATATATGGCTTGGTATAATCTTTAGTGTAAACTTAGCGTGAAGACTAAGTAAAAGGAGAAGGTAAAATGGTAAAACTATTGATTTGCACTGTAATGGCGGTGATGTTTTTTTGCTCATGTTCATCACCAACCTTTAACGTTGAGGAATCAAAGGTGCCGACTGCAGCGATAAATTCCGCACAACCACAAGAATCTGCTCAGGAAGCGAGCGATGAAATTGAAACAAAAGAAAATCTTGAGTATTACGAGATTAGTTCGGTTGAAGCTCAGGAGATGATGAACGGAGAGGTAATAATTTTGGATGTAAGAACCGAGGAAGAGCTTTTTGAAGGATATATTGAAGGCTCGATACTTATTCCTCACGACGAAATATCACAATACCTTGATAAACTTCCCGAAGACAATGACGCTGCGATTTTGGTGTATTGCAGGACGGGCAGAAGGAGTGAGCTAGCTGCACAGGAGCTGGCAAATCTCGGATACACGCAGGTGTATGATATGGGTGGAATAATAACCGACTGGCATGGGGATGTAGTGAAGTATTAGGCCGGTGATTAATAAATTGTTAAAGTACATCCGTACAGCAAGTAGGCTGTGCGGATTTTGTGTGTCCGGCTACTCGTTACATATTATTTTGCGGCTGTATTGATTTTATGCGAAAAATGTTGTATATTTATTTTGGAGGTAGAATATGTACGATTATCATATGCATTCAAACTTTTCGTTTGATAGCGACATGCCCATAGAGGACATAATAATTACGGCGAAGCGGCTGGGGTTAAAAGAAATTTGTGTTACAGACCACTTTGACACCGACCCGTTAGATACTAATTATCAAGTAACTTTCAATCCACGCGAGTTTAGAGAGAAAGTAGAGTCTACGGACTTCCAGGGTATAAACCTAAAAATCGGTGTGGAGCTCGGGCTTAACAAGTCTACTATCTCGTTTGCGCAGGATTTTATAAAAGGACATGAGTTTGATTTTATAATATGCTCTCAACATTATACGGATGGGCTCGACCCGTATTTGCCCGGCTATTTTGACGATAGGACGCTCGCTTCGGCATATGAGCGACACCTGGTAAACATACTAGAAGCGGTTAGCAATTACTCAAATTTTAGCGTTGTCGGACACATAGGATATCCTGCTAAGTATCAGACGGCAAAAGACAAAAAGAGCCTTGAGTAAGAAGATTATCCAGATTTACTGGATAGAATCTTTAAAGTTTTAATCGAGCGAGGCAATGGGATTGAGGTGAACACATCGTCAGTTCACAAGCTCGGAAAGCCAATGGCCAGCTACTCGGTGGTAAAGCGTTTTTTGCAGATGGGCGGAGAGGTAATAACCATCGGTTCGGACGCACATACCACTGAACATCTAGGCAGGGGAATAGACGATGCCATTAAATTTTTAAAGGAAGTAGGGGTTAGATATCTTTGCACTTTTGAAGATATGAAACCTAATTTTAACGCTATATAAAAAATACAAAGGAGTAAAAAAGTGACAAGATTATTTACATCCGAGTCGGTGACGGAAGGGCATCCCGACAAACTGTGCGACAGAGTTTCAGATTCGGTTCTTGACGCAATCTACGAGACAGACCCATATGCCAGAGTTGCCTGTGAGTGTGCGGTAAACACGGGAATATTAGTCGTCTTTGGGGAAATAACAACTCACGCATACGTGGACATTCAAAAAATAGCTAGAAGTGCTATTGAAGACATCGGATACTTGGGCGGCGAGGCAGGGTTTGATGCACACAGCTGTGGCGTCATCACAAGCATAGACGAGCAATCTCCCGATATAGCTATGGGCGTAAACAGTGCGCTTGAGACACGCTCGCAGGGTGGAAAAGAAGTTGGCGCGGGAGATCAGGGAATGATGTTTGGATATGCTTGTCGTCAAACTGATACATACATGCCATTGCCAATAAGCCTTGCCCACG
>CAYJIQ010000216.1:0-3630 GCA_964370275.1 uncultured Christensenellaceae bacterium | reverse complement strand
GGTTACATTACCGTGGAAAATCCGCAGAAAAACATTGACAAAGGCTGGGTTATTAATTCACTCTCCGCGTTTGTCGCAGATTTTCTTGATAAAAACAAACTCATTTCAAAGCTTAACGATTTGAGCTACTTTGACACGCTTACAGGAGTTAAAAACAGACACAGCTACAGAAGGGCGCTAGCTGAGCTTGAAACGGTGCATTTTAGGTCGTTGGGAGTAGCTTATGTTGACGTTGCAGGCCTTGCGGCAATAAATGAAGCACATGGAACGACTTTCGGAGACGAAGTCATTAAGAAGACGGCGATGATGCTTACAGAGATTTTTCACGAAAACGTATATCGAGTGGGCGGAGATGAATTTGTCGTGTTAGAAAAAAATGTGGACGAGACCACATTTGAAGACAGTATCAAAAGCTTAAAGGACAACTTTTCGCTACAATCGGTGTTCAGCGTAAATGTAGGTTTTACATGGAACGACAATTTTGAAGAAATTGAGATATCCGAACATATATCAAAGAATTGCAGTGTTGCTTCTGACAATCAAAAGTACACATCGATGCTTAAAAACAACCTTGAAAGAGAGATAATAAGAGGCAAGTATCTTGTTTACCTACAGCCGCAGGTAGACATAAAAACCGGAATTTTCAGCGGAGCAGAGGCTCTTGTTCGCAGGGTAGACGCTTACAATAATGTACAAGTTCCCGCTGCGTTTGTGCCTTTTTATGAAAAAGAGGGGATTGTCCCTATTATTGACATATTTGTTTTCGAGACGGTCTGCGAGTTGCTTAATAGTTGGAGGAAGCTCGGCTTTGGGCGAGAGATAAAAGTTTCGGTCAACTGTTCAAGGATAACAATTATGGAAAAGGACATCGTAGAGAAGCTTACACGTATTTGCGAGAAGTACGAAGTTAATAAATCACAAATAATAATTGAAATAACAGAAACGATAAGTCGAGCAGACGATCGATTGTTTTCAAGAATTATTTCAAACTTTTCAGATGCCGGATTCAGCGTTTCTCTCGACGACTTCGGAAGTGGGTACTCAAACCTCTCTGCGCTCATTCTCTCGGACTTTGACGAGATAAAGATAGACATGAGCCTCACTCGAGACTTGCACACGGACAGCAAGGCACGTACGCTAACAAAGGTGGCTCTTAATCTCTGCAGTGAACTGAGTGGCGTGATAGCCGTTGCTGAAGGAATAGAGATAGAGGAGCAGCTTAATATTTTAAAGGAGCTCAACTGCGACAAGGGTCAGGGGTACTTCTTTGGCAAACCCATGCCCATTGACGAATTTACAAAAAAATACATACTGTAGAGCAAAATAAATATTTAGAACGAGAGAACGGTCGAAATGAAAAGAACAATAAATAATATTTCGCTTGGCGGACTGTACATAATGCTGGGGATTGTACTTCCGCTGATTACGCATTCTATGGGAGCGGGGAACATAATTTTGCCCATGCACATTCCGGTTTTGCTTGCGGGTCTTACATTGCGTCCGGGATATGCGGCGATAGTCGGGCTGGCGACGCCGCTTCTTAGCACTCTTCTTTCGGGGATGCCCGTTGCAATTCCAATGTTACCGATAATGGCTACAGAGCTTGCCGTGTATGCGCTGTGTGCATCTTTTTTGCGGCTAAGAGGGATGAACGTATGGATTAGTCTTATTTGCTCAATGGTGGTGGGTAGAATTTTTGCAACGCTTGCGGTGCTTGTGCTTTCAAATGCTTTTTTTGTCCAAATTGCACCGCCGATAACCTACATCGTTGGCGCGATTACTACAGGGCTTCCCGGCATAGCAATTCAAATTGTGCTTGTTCCGCCAATTTTTATGATTGTAGATAGGTTGCAAAAAAAAGGTATGCTCGAAACCGAGCGCAAATACTTTGATGAAAAGTCGCAAAAGTGGGACAGTATATTCTCGTACGACCTTGATAAAATAGCCACGATGCTCGGGGTGATTGACATAAAAGGCAAGAGTGTAGTCGATATAGGCGCGGGTACGGGTGTTTTGTTAAAAAAGTTTATAGAAAAAGGCGCATCTCGGGTTGTTGCTATGGATATCTCTCCCGCCATGATAGAGATTGCAAAGGAAAAACACAAAGGTGAGGATATCTCTTATGTTGTGGGGGATATAATGGCGGCAAATCTCGGGGAAAAGGCAGATGTCTTTGTGGCATACAGCGTTTGGCCGCATATTTTTGACAAAGGTGCATTCTTAAGAAATGTGCGACGCCAGATGACGAGTGGAGGGCAACTGTTTATAGCGCATACCAGTACGCGTGCTATAGTAAATAAGCGAGCGCAAAGTAAAAACAGCCTGCCTCCCGTAGCAAAGCTCGAAAAGCAGGCGAAAAGGTACGGATATAGGACAATCGACAGCCTTGATAGCGACATTTACTATATATTGCTTGAGAGAACTTGACCGCTTAATAAATTTAACAGTAAAGACGCGTTTATGCGCTGAGAACGACTGTAGCAAATACAATGTAGAATACTATGCTTAGTAACGTGTATAGCGAGGTGGTTGTTGAGGCAAAAGCCGTCTCTTTTTTGCTGTTTGCAAACACGGGCAAAACATAGGGCGGCGGAAGCAAAAACATCATCACCCCTGCGTAAACAAGCAGGGTGTTGCCGGGTGAAAGCGAGTTCACCACGAAAATATAAAGAAGCGCAGCGGGAAGCATGATGAGCATTCTCATCCCCGAGGATGCAAGAGCGCTTTTTATTACCTGTTTGTTGAAGCTAAACTCAAATCCTATCGTAAATAGTATGACGGCACCGGTGGGTGCGCTTATAAAGTTCACAACCGCGTTTACAACATCACCCACACCTTGAGTTTTGAATATTCCCGTAACACCTGCGATAATTCCGAGTATGATAGCGATGAAGATAGGGGAAAATACTGTATCTTTGATAGTCTGCTTGAGTCCCGGCGGTTCAGGGAGAAGTCTCGCGAGCATGAGTTTGTAGATGGTGAATACGAAAAAAACCTGGCCCATATCGGGGATGGCAAATACAGAAGTTGCTTCTGCTCCGAAAAGTGAGATAAACAGCGGATATCCGAGCATTCCGGCTTCAAAGCCCGTGCAGATATAGGGTGCGGTCGCAAATGGCGTGCGAGCGATTTTTGTAAATAATATGCCGATCAACATTGCAGCGATGCAAATTACCAGCATTGTCGCAGAAACACCGAGATTTGTTGCCGTATATTCGGCGTTAGCATATGCTCCAAAGAGCACAAAGGGAAGTGTGTAGTTGATTACAAAGTTTTTTAAAACCCCTACTTCAGAAAATAATTTTTTCTTGCCGGCTACAAACCCGATTGCGATCATTATTAAAACAGGAAGTGTAGTTGCTAAAAGTTGTGTCGTCATTTTTCACCTCAATTTGTGTTCTTGTTAAACCTGTGTAATTATATCATGTAAACGCAAAAAGGTAAACATTAAAAATGTCCGTGTTTTAAGCGTTTTTTGTAGTTCTTCAAGAAAAAAATAAAAAAATGTTGAAAATGTATTGACAAACTATTTGAAATGGTGTATTATACTATTCGTGCCACAAATAGTGGCAAAGACGGCCCCTTGGTCAAGCGGTTAAGACATCGCCCTTTCACGGCGGTAACAGGAGT
>CAYJIQ010000215.1:0-3648 GCA_964370275.1 uncultured Christensenellaceae bacterium | reverse complement strand
CTTTGCCATTGCGGGAATTCCCGTTCTTCCAAAAATTGGAGATGAGACCACCAGCGCCGACACACGTAAGAAGAGAAAAAATGCGTAATCCCAATTTTGCACAAAGAACGTATAACCTTCCATGGCACTAGCCTACAGTTACGAAAGTGTCTATATATTCAAAAATCCTGTAGCCATGCTCGGTCAGCGTGTTTAAGATCAGTCCGCCAAATAACAAAAGTGCCACAAAGATACCGACTATCTTGGGAATAAAAGTAAGAGTTTGTTCGTTTATCTGCGTTGCTGCCTGAAAGATAGAAATAACAATACCGACAATAAGCCCCACAAGCAAAACAGGTAGCGCCGCTGTCAATACTGTATTAATTGCATCTTGCATTACACTTATTACTTGTGATTGATCCAAAACTACCTCCTCTTAAACATTATACAAAAACTTTTTCCCAATAGTTACCTGTGTATTACCTGCGATCGTAGCTAGTAAAAACCGGTAATTAAAGACTCTACCGTAAGAGTCCACCCATCAATAAGCACAAACAGCAACACTTTGAAGGGCAGTGAAATAACGATTGGCGGCAACATCATCATACCCATTGCCATAAGGGTACTTGCAACTACCATATCCACAACGATAAATGGAATGTAAATTAAAAATCCGATAAGCATTCCTGTCTTTATTTCACTAGTAATAAACGCGGGAATTAGGGTTGTTAGCGAGAGATCCTCTGCGAGCGTCTCCATGCTCTGCGCCTGTTCGCCCGTTATGCCTGAAAACAATTCAAGGTCGGTCGGATATGTCTGCCTGAGCATAAACTCCTTGATGGGTATTTCGGCTATGTCAATTGCCTCGTCAAATGTAATCTCTTCGTTTATGTACGGCTGAAGTGCCGTTTGATCAATTTCGGTAAGTACCGGGCTCATTACAAAGAAAGTAAGAAAAAGCGCTAGGCCGATAACAACCTGATTAGGCGGCATCTGCTGCATTCCCAGGGCATTTTTTGTAAATGATAGTACAATAACGATTCGAGTAAATCCCGTCACCATTATCAAAATTGATGGTGCGAGACTCAGCACGGTCAGCAACCCAACTATCTGTATGCTTTGCGATCTGCTCCCGAGCATCTGTGCCAACGGACCGTCTCCGTCGTCGATGGGTTCCCCGTTTGCATCCGTCGTATTTGTTGCGGTACAACCCGCAATAAATAACACCATCAGAAGGATAATGCAAATTTTAAATATTTTCTTTTTACGCAACTTGCGCAATTTGCTCTTCAATACAGGCTTCTCCTATATGTCATTCTTATCCTTGGTGTCGCTCTTCTCCTGCTCGCTTTGCATCTCTTTTTTAAGCTTGCTCTCAAAATCGCCTTGTTCATCTTCTACGTTTGAGCTCTTCTTTCGTCTCTTGCCCCCAAAAAACGCATCCCATTGTTGTTTCATAGCTTCGGTAAACGTAAGATTTGGCTGGTTTTTGGCTCGCTCGGCTTCCTCGTGTTCCCGTGTTTTTCTGGCCTGAATTTCCTGCTCTGAAATATCCGCCTTGTCTATCAGCTTTACCTCTTGGGGTGATACGCCAACGAGATAAAACTTACCTTCAAACTCAACCACAATTATGCTTTTTTCTCTATCTATTGGGGCTCTGTCCACAATGCTTACATATTTTCCAAGCTTTGTGGATTTTGACGTTCCTTTTTGCTTAATGCCGCTTTTCAGCATCCGAGCAGACAAAAATTTCGTCGTAAAATATGCTGCCGCCAATACGCCTATAAGGATAATTATCGTAAATATTATCGAACCCGAAGAAATTGGATCGGACGCCATTACGGGGGCGTTTGTAGGTGCGACAGACAATATCTGCATTTTTTATACCTGCATAGCCATAATTTCTGTATAAGCGTCAATAACTTTGTTCCTAACCTGAACCACCAAATCAAGCGCAAGCTCGGACTTTGTTCCGCTAATCATGACTTGCGCCAAATCGTCTATTTCTCCCGACAAGAGCGCTTGAGTATCCTCCGAAGCTGCTACATGCGCATCGTCTGCCTGTTGTATGGCATCTGAGAGCATTGAACTAAATAAATTTGAAGTTCCTTCGTATTCCGTGCCTGCCAACTGGTTTATTCCCGTTGCAACAGAACTTACATCACCGACTCCTGAAATTAAACTCATTTAAACTACCTACTTTCCTATTTCGAGTGCACTCATCGCCATGCCTTTTGTCGCATTTAGTACCGTAACATTTGCCTCATAAGACCTTGTTGCTCCCATCATGTCAAGAAGCTCCTGCGCTAAATCGACATTTGGCAGCGTTACATATCCAAATTCGTCAGCATCCACATGCGTTGGATCATAAACTAAAGTGAATTCTGAAGTATCCTCGGCTATTTCCACAACACGAACGCCTTCGCCGGCAGTGCCTGAGATAGATTCATTTAGATATGAGGAAAAATTCGTGTCAGATCTTTCTTGAAATATTACGTACTGTCTGCGATAAGTTTCGCCGTCTGCCGTTCTTGTTGTGTCGATATTTGCAACATTTTCCGCAATGACATCCATCCTGAGTCTTTGCGCGGTAAGTGCCGATGCACTGATGTCAAGTGATGATAAAAATCCCATTATGTTGTCTCCGTAATAGCAGTTCTCAAGCGACTAAATGAGCCCGAGATTTTGCTTGTAAGCGTATTGTAGTAGATGGTATTTTTTGACAGTTCTGCCATCTGTTCGTCTATGTCGACATTATTGCCATCCATTCTCACAGTCGTGTTGTCGTCTAGCACAACCTGAGCATTCACATCCTCAATATCCATGCTTCCTATGTCCATGTGTGTATCTCTTGTTTTTTTAAGCTTAAATCCATCGTCGCTTTGTGCTTCGAGGGCTTCTTTGTAGTACGTCTCAAACTCGACGTGAGACGACTTGAAATCAGGCGTATCCACATTTGCGACATTGTTAAGAATAACTGAGTTTCTCGTCCATGATGCACTCAACCCTTTTTCCAGTGATTCTATTCCGCTGAATATATCCATGAGTTATCCTACCTTTCTAAGCAACTTATAGCTTCACATGAATATTATAAGCTTAAATGCGATTTTTGTCAATAACAACGAACCGCGGAAAAATTACCATTGTTACTGCATTTTTCCGCTTCCGTCCCAACAAATCGTCCTTTGTGATTATTGGAATTTGCGTTGTAAATCATTTTATCGTGATAGTTATGCATATAAAAAACAATGTTGCAATAATTAGCTTATCGTGGTATAATAAGCGATATTATATATGATAGAGACGAGGGTAATTGCTATGAGCAAGGGCAACAATCAGGCTAGGACATCTTATGTTTTGAGCGAAGAGAATGGAATTGAACTCAACGCTACATTCCTTCAATCTATTTTTAGAGAAACTTATTCAGGAGTATTGTTGATGAACAGCAGCGGTCGCGTTGTACTCATGAACGATTCGGCAAAAAACATGTTTGCCATTAAAGATGCCTCCGTAGATGAATTTGAGCTCAAACATTTTTCTCCTGTCAGACAGCCCAACGGAGAGCTTTCAATAGACGAAATTGATAAAAAACTCGAAATTATACAAACTGAAAACAAGCTATACTTTGATTGGATGCACGTAGACAAGGACAAAATATCTTTCTTAGCG
>CAYJIQ010000214.1:0-3678 GCA_964370275.1 uncultured Christensenellaceae bacterium | reverse complement strand
AGGGAATATCTGCGTGTGTTGGCAGATGGAGAACCCGGGCAAATAGTTTACAAAGAATTAACAGGGATAAAAGGAACGTTGCTTTTTTAGCAAGGAGGAAATTATGAGTTGTCTGTTTTGTAGCATTACAGAGGGAAAAATTCCCGCAAAGGTAGTCTATGAGGATGATTATGTGCTGGCGTTTGAAGATATTGACAAAAAAGCTCCGGTGCATGTATTAATCATACCAAAAAAGCATATGGCGAACGTATTAGAGCTTGAAGAATGTGAAATTATGGCGGCTATGTATAATGCCGTTCGTGTAATTGCAGATCAATT
Organism: uncultured Christensenellaceae bacterium; assembly: GCA_964370275.1. Classification (GTDB taxonomy): domain Bacteria; phylum Bacillota; class Clostridia; order Christensenellales; family Christensenellaceae; genus CAYJIQ01. The sequence continues at coordinate 3,360 of CAYJIQ010000214.1, read as the reverse complement.
AAGCGTGAAACAGAGCGGTTTTAGGCTTGTCATGAACACGGGCGAGGATGGTGGTCAGACGGTTGAACATCTTCACATGCACATGCTCGCGGGCAGGGCTCTTGCATGGCCGCCCGGCTGATATCGCGAACGGTTGAATATCATACAAAGTTGTGGTATTATTTAGGGCAAGAAAAGTGATTGGGGTGTGCCTTATTGAACAAGCCACAGTATAAATTTTCTAAATATGGGAGAATACGCCTTGCGATTTCAATAGGTGTGGTTGCTCTTGGGATATATCTTATAATAATGCTCAGTCAATCCATACCTACGATTATTGACGCCATTGATGAGGCGCAGGTGAAAGAGGAAACCCTTGACACGCAGGTAATAAACGGAATCGGAATCCGTGCAGAATATAACAAATACAGCATGGGTAACGACGTTTACTATGTGTACAACATTACTTTGGATTCGACGAATAACATAACAAATGCATTTGCGAGGAACAGTCATGGAGACTACTACCTCCAATCGCCCATTGATTTGGCCACGGACGCCGGCGCGGTTATTGCAATAAACACCGATTATTATCCGTACAATGACGGTGGGATAATGATAAGAAACGGCGAACTTTATGAATTTGAGCCGACGCAAAGGGACATGTTACTTATGCACGACGACCTAACCCTTTCGGTGGTAAACGAAAGTGAGTTTGGAGACATCTCTCAAGCACAAAAACTAGTCGATGACGGTGTTATAAACTCATATTCGGCGGGTCCAACGTTGGTTCTTGAAGGCGAGGTTACAGGCGAGGTTAAATCTTCGGACACGGAGGTTACTGCGAGGACGGGAATCGGAATGATAGAACCGGGCAAATTTACAGTTATAGTTTGCGACGGGCTGTCGGGCTCTGCTCCCGGGATGACTCTTGAAGAATTTGCAATGCTATTTGAAAACCAAGGTTGTAGCGTGGCATATGCGCTTTCAGATGATAGCAATTCGTTTTTATACGTGAACGGCGAGGTAGAAAATAACAATGCAGGAAGGGTCGAACCCAGAATGGTGGGGGACATATTGTGCTTTAAAGAGGATATAATTACATAGCAAATTGGTGCAAGGGGGTAAACACTTGAATGTGCTGATACCGGCTTATAAACCGGACGAGAGACTTATTACACTGGTAGGGGAATTAATAGAAGAAGGCTACAACTTATATGTTGTAAATGACGGTAGCGGAAGCGATTACGACAAAGTGTTTGCTGCGCTACCTTCTTGCGTTACCCTTTTGGTGCATGAAGTTAATTGCGGCAAAGGTCGGGCGATGAAGACGGGTTTTAAATACATAATGGAAAACTACGATGATGATCAGGGTGTAATAATTGCGGATGCGGACGGACAGCACATTGTGACAGACATCGCAAAGGTGAGGGATGAACTGCTTGAAAACCCAAAAAGTCTTGTGCTCGGAGCGAGGTTGTTTGAAGGAGATGTGCCCTTTAAAAGCAGATTTGGAAACAACCTTACAAGAGGCGCTTTTGCATTTGCGGCGGGAAAGAAGCTTAAGGATACGCAGACGGGGCTTAGGGGTATTCCGTTTGAGCAATTAGCACACATGGCACAGCTAAAAGGCGAAAGATACGAATATGAGATGAACATGCTTTTTGATGCGGTAGAAAACAGCATTCCAATAAGAGAGGTGGGCATAAAAACGATATACCTCGAACAAAATGCATCCTCGCATTTTAATGTTCTTAGAGATTCGTTTAAGATATATGCGGTTATTTTAAAGTTTGCATTTTCCTCACTAACGGCTTTTCTCATCGACTATGGCGTATTTGCGCTATTGTCAATCTTCACAGTGAATATGGCGGATGTAGAAATTTCGCTTCTTATCGCGACGGTGGGTGCAAGAATTGTCAGCTCTCTTTTTAACTACTTTATCAATAGAAATATCGTATTTAAAAACAAAGCTCCCGGGTCGTTTATAAAGTACTTTGCACTTGTGGCCTTTATGGTCGCCTGCTCGTACGGATTGCTCTTTGTTGCGTCCGTGGTGCTTGGAATAGACAGATATCTTGCGAAGATTATCGTTGATTTCTTGCTGTTTTTTGCGAATTTCATTTTGCAAAGACTGTTCGTTTTCAAACCGAAATCTCAGAAAGTAGTAGATAACTGACTGAGTGAACATTAAGTTTCTAAACGCTCCCCGACTTGATATAATTTTTTTGAAAGTCTGAGTGCACTTTGATGTTAAGTGTGCTCTTTTTGTGTAATTTTTTATATAGAAACTTCATAAAGATACGTATGGAGGTGAAGTATGACGGGAAAATTTCGTGCTCAGGCATATGCGGGCGCAAGGGCTGTTCCGCTTGAAAATGTATCGGTAACTGTGCGAACTTCTGATGGAAGGCTTATGGCTTTTAGGCGAACAGATGCAAACGGATTTACGGACATTATAGATCTTGAAGCGCCGCCACAAGAACTTTCGGTCGTGCCGGGAAGCGAACAACCCTATGCGCAGTACAACGTTGCGGTCGATTGTCCGGGATATTATGGCGTAATCATTAGTGGAGTTCAGGTCTTTTCGGGTAGAACGACGTGGCAACAGGTGGAGCTTTTACCCCTACCCGAGTTTTCGCAGGCGGAGGTCAAGGCGATAACTATTACTCCGGGAACACTTTAAGGAGGAAGCATGGCGATAACGACACCATATATTCCCGAATACATTACTGTACATCTCGGTGCGCCCGAAGATAATGCTCAAAATGTAACGGTGCTTTTTAGTGACTACATAAAAAATGTAGCAAGCAGCGAAATTTATCCTACGTGGGAGCCTGCGGCGATTAGGGCAAACATCCTATGTCAGATTTCGTATGCATTAAATAAAGTATATCTTGAATATTATCCCTCTCGCGGCTACAACTTTGACATAACAAACACGACGCAACTGGACCAAAAATATATCTACGGCAGAAATATTTTTGACAATATCGACACGGCGGTAAGCGAGATTTTTGATTCATATATCAGGCAAAAGGGAAACGCAGAGCCGCTTGCGGCAAAGTACTGCAACGGAACGACTTCAAAGTGTGATGGGCTTTCGCAGTGGGGGTCGCAAGAACTCGCATTAAAAGGGCTAAATTCAGTGGAAATTCTTGAGGAATACTATGGAAAAGGCATTGAAATCGTCACAGATGCACCTGTTTCGCCAAACATCCGCAGTTACCCGGGAAAAGCTATTAAGCAAGGGGACAGGGGAGAAAATGTTGTAGTGGTGCAGTCTTCGCTTAATAGAATTTCTCAAGATTATCCGCTTATCCCCAAAATTAATCCGCTTGACGGAATATTTGGGCAAGAAACGTTAAATTCTGTTAAAGT
>CAYJIQ010000213.1:0-3698 GCA_964370275.1 uncultured Christensenellaceae bacterium | reverse complement strand
GCATTAAAAACACCTCTAAGTCGTTTTGTTCGGCATACGTATAGGGAATATCCGAATCCGAATCCGTCATGATAACAAAGTCACGCATCAATTTTCCTCCTTATTTTATTCTTTTTTTCTTCTCCTTTAAATATTCATCAAAGCAATCCATATCCCTGCTGACAATGAGTTCAAGCGGGAAATTTTCTTGCATCAAAAGAGCTATTACTTCATCAAACAATCCAACTTTAAGGCAAATATGCGCATCGCTTCCCACACTTATGCGAACATCGTGCTTTTTACACAGCCTTACATAGTCACGACAATTCTCGTGACTTCCCTTTCTGAATGCAAATGAATGGTTGTTTACTTCTATTAGCTTGTTATATTTTTTTGCTGCTAAAACAACACTTTCGTGATCTGTCGGATAACTTCCATTTCCCGGGTGCCCGATTATATCTATATACGGATTAGAAAGTGCGCCAATCATAGCAGCTGTATTCTCTTCAATGCTACCCGGGGTTAATACGAGTTCATGTTGCGACGCAATGAGAAAGTCGACGGGTTTATAAAATCGTTCTTCCATGTCAACATTTCCTTCAAAGTCAATAATATTTAGCTCGCTTCCGCTTAAAACACGAACACCTTTATATTCATGAGGAAAAAGGGCGTGTGTTGTTATAGAAAAATTCGGCTGCGCACCGGCAATTCCCTCAGTATGATCGGTAACACAAATTCCCGTCATTCCCTTCTGCGATGCTGTCTCAAGGTTTTCGATGAGCGTCGAAAATGCGTGTCCGCTCATCGTTGTATGTGTATGTGTATCAACCAATAATCTCATTACTTACTCCAAATCATATTTAATATATATTACTATATTTGGTAATAAATATCAACAAAAACTATTTTCCCGGTCTGCTTCCGGGTTTTATTGCAGGGATTCCTGTATCACATATAGGACACTTGTCAGCTTCATATGAAACGACTTCCATACTGAGTGCGCTAAAGTAAGGCACACCAAAATCGACATTGCCTGCACTTCTGTCCACTACCGAACAAACACCCACAACCTGTGCCCCCAGATCGTTTAAAAGAGAAATTACTTCTTTTACCGAACCGCCCGTTGTTACGACGTCCTCGCAAACTATAATTTTTTCCCATTTTTCCACGGTAAAACCTCGCCTTAGCGTCATTTGCCCATCCTGGCGTTCTGCAAAGATGTTCTTTTTATCAAGTTGCCTTCCCATCTCATATGCCATGATAATTCCACCAATTGCAGGTCCACACACAACATCAATTTGCAAGTCCTTTAACTGCTCTGCAAGCGATGCACAGATTTTTTCCGACACATCTGCATATTGAAATAACTTTGCACACTGGCAGTATCTGTTAGAATGTCTGCCAGAAGTGAGGAGAAAATGCCCCTCTAAAATAGCTTCTTTGTCCTTTAAAATTGCCAATACTTCGTCATTTGTCAACATAATTATATCCTCCGAAAAATATTATATTTATACTAAAAGCTGTCCGGTAAGCTCTCTTGCCGATGAAATACCTTCTTCACTGAGAAAACTTTCAAATTCATCTAATATGCGCACGCACGCTTTAGGATGGGAAAGAGTTGCACTTCCTATCATAACAGCACTCGCACCTGCAAGCATAAACTCCGCAACGTCTTCGCCCGTCATTATTCCGCCCATTCCGATAACCGGTATGCTGATGTTTTTATGCACTTCATATACCATACGCAGAGCTATGGGTTTTATGGCAGGCCCACTTAGCCCACCTGTAACATTGCCCAGAACAGGCCTTCTCGTCCTAGCGTTTATCGGCAACGCCGTAAAGGTATTTATTAGTGATATTGCGTCGGCGCCGGCATCTTGTGCTACAACGGCCATATGTGCAATGTTTGTCACATTCGGTGTCAGTTTTACGACAAGCGGATGTTTTGTCTCGAGCTTTACCTTCGAGACTATGCTGAAAAGAGCTTTATCACTTGTGCCGAAGCTCACTCCGCCCTCTTTTACATTCGGACAGGATACATTTAACTCTATCATGTCGATGTTTGCGTCTTCGAGCTTTTCAATTACGTATAGATAGTCCTCTACCTGCGCACCTGCGACATTGGCAATCTTTATCGTGTCAACATCGACATCCTTCATGTTAGAAACAAACTGCTCTACACCCGGGTTTTGCAACCCGACGCTGTTTACAATTCCGCTGGGAGATTCGGCGATTCTAATCCCGGGGTTACCCTGCCTTGGTTCCTTTGTAACACCTTTATAGCTTATTCCTCCAAGAAGCGACAAGTCAAAATATTCGTCATACTCGCTAATAAATGTTCCCGAAGCCGCAATCACGGGGTTTTTTAATGTAGTCTCGCCGATATTTACCTGCATATCAATGTTTTTCATAGTTGAACCTCCGTAATATTAAACACAGGACCATCCTTGCAAACCCGTTTCATTCCGCCTTTTGTAGCGCAGGTGCAGGTAAAGCAACCGCCCGTTCCGCAGCCCATGTGCTGCTCCATGCTAACCTGTGCGCCCACTGCAAATTCCTCGCAAAGTAATTTTAGAGAAGATAACATCGGAGTTGGGCCGCAAGCCAAAATCAAATCGGGTGTAGACTTTTCAAGTTCTTTTCTTAAAATATCCGTTACAAACCCCGTTTGCCCAAAGCTTCCGTCTTCTGTAGAGACATCTACTGTCTCACAAAGTCTGTTAAATTCATTCATCTGATACATCTCACTTTGAGATTTATATCCGAAGAAAGCTCTTGTATTTGAAACTTTTTCTGCAACTGCGAGAAGTGGCGCTACGCCCATTCCTCCGCCAACCAGCCAAACATTTTTATGTGCCGATGCGACCTTAAACCCATTTCCTAATGGAGCGATAATATCGAGCACAGAGCCTTTGTCTACTGCACAGAGCAGTTTTGTGCCCTTTCCCTGAACTCTGTAAACTACTTGAATCTCGCTGCCTTCTATCTTGTTTATGCTAAACGGTCTGCGCAAAATGCTCGCATCCGAGCCCGGAATTTCAATATGTACAAACTGTCCCGGCAGGCAAACATCCGCACCCGCAAGTTTAAGTCTTAGCAGATAGATATTTTGTTCAAGCTTCTTATTAAATACAACAGTCGCCTTTACGCACTTATCCTTCTTTGTCTCCTGCGTAAGTTCACGCAGATTAAGCGGTGTAAGGTCACTATCCGTCATGTGCTTTCTCAGACAATGAGCTAATACTTTTGCCGTATCAAGCGAGGTCATGCAGGGTATCTTGTGTTTTACCGCAAGGCTTCTTAGCTTAAACCCAAATGTTTCGGGCTTCCTGCCCTTCGTCGGCGTGTTGACGACGATCACAACTTCTTCGCTCGCAAAGAGTTTTGTAACCTCTTCAAGCTCGCTAACTGTACTTGCAGCGACAAAATTATGATTTAGTACGCTGGCTGTCCCCGGAGTCGAATATATGTCAAATCCGAGATAGTCTAGGATTGAAGCGGTTGCTATGAGCTCCTGTTTGTCGCTGTCTGCCGCAGAAAGAAAAACTTTTCCGCCGATATGAGGAACGTTTGTTCCCGCAGCAATCAACCCTTTTAACATGGCTTCGTTGTAGTCGGGCGAAACGCCTAAAACTTCTCCGGTAGACTTCATTTCAGGTCCTAAACTAACCTCAACGTCAGGAAGTTTTTCAAAGGAAAATACGGGAACTTTTACTGCA
>CAYJIQ010000212.1:3288-3699 GCA_964370275.1 uncultured Christensenellaceae bacterium | reverse complement strand
TTCGTGCTCTGCCTTTTCTATTTCCGCCAAGAGGGATATAGACATATTCTTTAAACCATGTACTGAGCGATATGTGCCATCTGCGCCAAAAATCTCTGATACTCCCAGAAATATAGGGGTAGTTGAAGTTCTCCTTAAAATCAAACCCAAACATCTGCCCGAGTCCTATTGCCATGTCACTGTAGCCCGAAAAATCAAAGTAAAGTTGCAGCGTATAGGCAATTGCGACAATCCACGAGATAGGCAAATTAAGCTCGCTCGGCGAAAGTGCAAATACTGCATCCACCGTCACAGCAAGTGTATTTGCTATGAGTACTTTTTTTGCAAGCCCGATTACAAACCTGCGTATTCCCAGCGCAGACTTTTGCGAGTTTACGACTCTTGAATCAATCTGCTCTGCAATGTCGTGGT
>CAYJIQ010000212.1:1482-3278 GCA_964370275.1 uncultured Christensenellaceae bacterium | reverse complement strand
AATGAAATATATAACAAGAGTTTCATGTACGACGTTTGCGCAGGCGTTACTTCTCTGTATACGTCAATCGTATAGCTCATAGCCTGAAATGTAAAAAATGAAATTCCGATGGGAAGCAGGATATTCGGCAAAGGAACTCCTAACCCAAATATTCCGTTTATTGTACCCACAGCAAAGTCCGCATATTTGAACACAAAAAGCATAGCGAGGTTCAAAACAATCGCCATAATCAGCATCGGCTTTTTTCGCTTCTTGTTGCCCATGAACCGAGAAAACACATAGTTCATCAGCACCGAAAAGAGCATGAGCAACACATATACAGGCTCGCCCCATGCGTAGAACATGAGGCTTGCCACACACAGAAATACGTTGCTTACCTTCAGCGGCAAAAACCTATTTACAATATATACTATCGGTAAAAATGCAAAGAGGAAAATCGACGATGAAAATACCATATATACTATACCGTGTTCGTCGGATAATAAATGTTAAATAACGTTACTTTGTCGTCTTCAATAGTAAAAATTATGCAGGGGCTTTCGTAGTCACCCTCTACTCCGGACACCGAATACGTAAGAATATTTTCACCTTCCCAGTAGTACTTGTCACCATAAGCTGCAATAATGTCGTCAACGCTGTCCCCTATCTTTATTCCTCTTGCCGTCTCAATAGTTCCACCCGATACCATAAAGTCGTACCAGATGTCCTTTCCATCAACGGGGTTTGTAAAGATAGAGTAGTCTTTGCAGGCAAATTCTTTGTCGTCTCCCGAATCATAGACACAAGAGGGTGATGCAAACAGTTCATGATCTCCCATCGATTCAACCATCGGCGCAGCATCCGTAAGCACGGGATACCAAGTTCCGTCTAACGTGACTCCCATATCCTTTTCAAGAGTAAACGGCTCAACTCCCGATTCCTCGGATTGCGCAGCTTCATCCTCTGAGACATTCGCAACAGGTTGGTTTTCCACTATCGCCGGTTCTTCTTCAAGAGTCTGTGGCGAATCCTGAACTGGTGCCGAGCACGCAACAAACGCGGCGCACATCGCCACTGCAGTTGTAATAAATAATAATTTCTTCAAAATAGTTTCCTCCTTAGTCGTCCTACTATCAGCGAACTATGTTTCCGGCTTCATCTCGAACAACCGGAATTACATTTCCTTCTTCGTCGTACTCTTCATATGTAAACTCCCAAATAGGGATATCTATCGCGGGATATTCTCCTGTTTGACTATCAGAAAAATGCCACCATTCAGATTCAATTGTCGCAAATCCACACTCCTTCATTATGTCCGTCATGTAGTCCATGTTTTCACGAGCCGTTTGTGTCATTCCCTCATAATCCCTATTCGCAGTCTCGTTTAATGTGTGCATAGGAGTGGGCATTTCTAGCTCATTTCCCTGCTCGTCTACAAGCGATATGTCGACCGCAGCAGCTCTGTTGTGACTCGAAGTTCCGGGTCTTGCAATGTATTTTGGATTTCCGATTAGGTCAAACAACACGCCTGACACACTTGAAGGTCTATACGCATCGTACACTTTTATCGTGTATCCGTCTTGTTCAAACATCTCCTGTGCCTTTGCCAGCTTTTCTACAGTTCCTGCCTGAAGAAGGCAGGTATCACGCTCGTATTGAGTCACCCCTGTAAAGTTGTCTGGAGTAGAAAAAATCATAGCATATTCAAGTTCGGGCAGGTATTTTTTTACATCGACAATATGATACTGCTTTTGCGTCACTTCAGTTCCGGGTTCATCCGCAATGTACAAAGGATCTCTTCCCGTTCCCGTCTTATA
>CAYJIQ010000212.1:0-1472 GCA_964370275.1 uncultured Christensenellaceae bacterium | reverse complement strand
CTGAAGTTTGCACGGTGAGCTTGTACCATCCATCCTCAATTGCAGTTGCATAGACAAGCTGCCCTCGCCCGATTCTGGTTACAATGTTATCCGCTTCTGTGGTAGGTTCGCTTCTGACATTAATTCCGTTTCCTATTCCCATAAGCGCAAATGGTTCGTCAAATGTCATCGACCCTATATATACGTAGTCGTCGCCCCTTTGAAGCTCAATCGGCGGAACAGGTTTTACAGCGTTAACATCCTCTTCCTCAGGTTGAGGAGTTTGAGATATTTGCGACGAAGTTGCACTCGCTTCGGGCTCAGCGTTTTCCTGTGTAGGCTGGGGGGTAGACGTAGGAAGTGGATCAGGCGAAAACTCGGGCACGTCAATATGTGTTTGTTGTGGCTCAGGCTGCTCGCACGAAACGAGCGTCATGCAGACAAGAGCCACACAGATTATGTATAAGATTGTTTTTCTTATCAACTAACTTCCCCTTTATTTACTGTTAATCTTCGTTTTAACTCTTCGGAACAGGAACGGTCACCGGCGACTGTGTATCCTTTGGTATGGGGATTCCCGGTGTCGGCGAAGGTGTCGGCGAAGGTGTAGCTGTAGCCGTCGGAGGCGCTGTCGGTGTTGCCGATGCGTTGGGGTCCGGAGTTGCATTGGGGTCTAGTGTTGCATCAGGGTCGATTGTCGGCTCAGGTGTCGGCTCGGGAGTTGGTGTAGGAGGCGCATTTACTGTAACCTTGCAAGTCCTGTCCTCTTCCCCGACGTCATCTGCCGTAACCGTTATTGTAGCAGTTCCGGGAGCAATTGCCGTAATTTTTCCCGCTGAATCTACAGTTGCGATGCTCTTATCCGATGATTCATAAATAAAGTCATCTGTGTTATGATCTGACGGTTTCACGTCCGACACAGTCAATTTGTATGTGTCGCCCACTTCGAGCTCAGCCGTCGTGCGAGATATATCAAACGACGTTACCGGAATTTCCTGATCCGCACCCGGATCTGTCGGGTCATATCTTTGATCCGATGGTATATTGGAAGGAGCCGAAGATGAGTATTTTGAATCATTTGCTATTATTACCGTTGTTCCCACCTTGCAATTGTAGTAAATCCACGATGCCGCAGATGAGGTTGTCCTTAAGCAGCCCGACGAGCACGCAGTTCCGATTTCGTTGTATGAGCCGGGTTGCATAGAATTTGAATCTTTAGAAGAATAAATCGGACCGTGGAACCAAAGCCCGCCCGAATGCTTTGAGGCATAAGGAGAATATCCGCCTCCACCCCAAGAATGCCATCTTTCTTTACTCGTTATTGTGTATGTTCCCGCACGAGTCTGCGCACCTGATCTGCCTATTCCCGTTGAAAACTTTCTTACGAGTTGGGTATATTCGTTGTTATCGTCAAGCTTTAATATTGCAATTGTATAGCTGTTTTTTGAAACGTAAATTTGATATGGAGGAAGTTCTTCTTCCTGAGCTTCCGG
>CAYJIQ010000211.1:0-3731 GCA_964370275.1 uncultured Christensenellaceae bacterium | reverse complement strand
GATCGGGTGTGCAGATTATGTGTCCATCAGAAAGCGTAAACTGCCTAACACGGATAAGCCCGTGCATCTCGCCCGACGATTCGTTTCTAAAGAGCGTCGCCGTCTCGTTGTATCTTACAGGAAGATCCCTGTAGCTTCTTAGTCTTGACTTATAAATCATAAACTGGAAGGGGCAGGTCATCGGGCGCAGTGCAACGAGTCCGTCGTCCTTTTCCTCGTCTCCCATGACGAACATTCCGTCTCTGTAGTGCTGCCAGTGACCCGAAATTTTATAAAGGTCGCTCTTTGCCATGAAGGGCGTTCTTGTATATTGATATCCCCAAGCTTCTTCCATATCCTCGACATATCTTTGCAAAACCTGAACAACCTTTGCACCTTTTGGCATAAGAAGGGGAAGTCCCTGTCCGATTTCGGGGCATGTTGTGAAGAATTCAAGCTCTCTTCCGAGTTTATTGTGGTCGCGTTTTAATGCCTCTTCCACCGCCTTTAAGTGCGCGTCAAGCTCCTGCGAACTTTCAAACGCAGTTCCGTAAACACGGTTTAGCATCTTGTTTTTTTCGTCTCCACGCCAATATGCGCCTGCAGAACTCGTTAGCTTAAATGCCTTCACCTTGTTCGTCGAAGGAAGGTGCGGCCCTGCGCAAAGGTCTGTAAATTCGCCCTGTTTATAAAACGAAATAATTTCACCTTCGGGAAGCGCCTCGATAAGCTCCGCCTTATAAGTTTCGCCCGCTTCGTTTACAAACGCAAGCGCCTCCTCCTTTGGCAGAGTAAAATATTCAAGAGGAAGATTTTCGTTTACGATTTTCTTCATCTCTTTTTCAATCGCCTTTAAATCTTCCGGCGTAAAAAACTCGTCCACGTCGAAGTCGTAGTAAAATCCGTTATCAATCGCGGGCCCTATTGCAAGCTTCGCCTTTGGGTATAGCCTTTTTACAGCCTGCGCCAAGATGTGCGAGGCGGTGTGCCAAAATGTCTTTTTTCCCTCTTCGCTTTCAAAGGTAAAAATCTGCACCTTTGCGCCTTGCTCGACCTTTGTGCTTAGGCTGCAAACCTTGCCGTCAATGCCCGCACATAGTGCCTTTTTTCCAAGTTTTTGGTTTATTCTCTTCGCAACGTCCAGCGCATTGCTTCCATCTTCAACTTGTATGCTGTTTCCATCCATCAATAATACGTCCATATATCGCTCCTGAGTTTGCCCAATGGCAAATTATTTTCTTACCTTTAATTATACCACGTTTCGGCTGATTTGCTCAACTTTTTTTGCAAAGAACAGGGAAATCAATTCTCAAACCAAGATTGCAGGCGGTGCACACGCCCATTTTAGGTCAAGACCGTGGACTCGCCCAGGGAATCAATTCTCTGGTCAAGGTCGTGGGCTCCGCCCATACCCGCCCAGGGATTTGCAATCCCTGGGAACCCTGCGAGACAAAACTGTCGTTTTGTCAAATCATAATATATTTTCCGACCGTTTCTTCTGCATTTTGTACAGTCTCAGCTCTCTATTTCAATTAATAATATCAAAAATTGTTTTCCTTGAGCAAAGAATTGATAACTTACTTTTCGACAGAAATCGCCATACAGTTACAAATTTGCTGTTTACTTTTTCAAATAAATATACGATAATATACATAAGCGATTTTTTATCGAACATTTTATTTAGGAGAGCATATTTATGAGCAACAACACGCAAGGGACAAAAAAATTCGGAAGTTTATCGTTTAAAGTTAATTTACTTGTCGCAATAATGATTATCATCGTTGTGACCATTATGATCCTTATCAGTGGATTGACATCATCTGAGAATGTAAATTCAGAACTTAAAGACCAGTGCATTACGGGAACAAACCTGTTGGAGTACGAGCTGAGCTTAGACGAAGTTCGAGAGATGGAGGACAAAACACCTCTGCTCGAAAGGCTCAAACAGATAACGGGATGCGAATATACTATTTTTGAAGACGATATAAGAACGTTTACTACGATAGTCATCGACGGCCAAAGGGTGACGGGCACACCCCTCGATTCTCAAATAGCAAACATCGTGCTCAACCAGGGACAAACGTATGTAGGTGAAGCTATGATTTTGGGCGAAAACCACTTTACTTCATACATCCCCCACTATGACGAAAACGGCAATATTACAGGTGTCGTATTTGCAGGACTTTCCGCCAGCGCAAACGACGCTTCTATCAGCTTCGCTTTGACAATATCCATGTTTGTTGGAATTTTCCTCATTTTGTGCGTATGTATTGTGACACGAGTGGTTATAACAAAAACCGTAGCAAAACCCCTTGTTACAGTCGTTGACGCAGCACAAAACATCGCGAACGGCAAACTCAACTTCGACATCGACGTAAACGTGAACAACGAAATTGGCTTGCTTGCCTCTGAGTTTACGAACATGAAGGGCAATCTTTCAAATCTCAACACCACTCTGGTCGATCTGTTTTCAACGATCGCTAGCGGAGATTGGAACGTAAACCCGGGCGACGAGAAAATGTATGTGGGAGATTGGAAGCAGCTTCACAAGTCCGTCGACATCATGACAACCACTGTAAGAAGCACCCTTTCACAGGTTTCCAACTCGGCCTCACAAATAACCTCAAGAGTTGCACAAGTTTCAAGCGGTGCGATGGCTCTCGCCGAAGGTGCTGTTGACCAGGCAACGAGTGTAGACAACTTGTCAAACAACCTGCACGAAATTTCTGTTCAGGTTGAAGATAACTCCATAAACACTCAGAAGGTTAACGAGATTGCGGTAGTTTCGGGCGAAGTTACGAATTCAACACTCGAAGACATGAGCAAGATGCTTAAAGCCATGAGCGAGATTTCAACCACATCTCAGGACATCGGCAAGGTCATCAAGGTAATAGACGACATAGCCTTCCAAACAAACATCCTCGCACTAAACGCGGCAGTTGAAGCGGCAAGAGCAGGCGAAGCAGGCAAAGGATTTGCAGTTGTTGCAGACGAGGTAAGAAATCTTGCACAGAAATCTTCAGAAGCGGCAAAAAATACCACAGAGCTTATCGAACAGTCTATAAACGCCGTACAGTTAGGCGAGGGAATCGCAACCAAGGCAAACGCGTCATTTGAAGATTTGGCGCAAAAGGTCAGCGAAATGGTTACTACTATAAACCAGATCGCAAAGGCTACCGAGGAACAAGCTCAAGGAATCAAGGAAATTTCAGGAGAAATTGAACAGATTTCAAGTGTCGTTCAGACAAACACAGCAACAAGCGAAGAGAGCGCGGCTGCAAGCGAAGAGCTTTCAAGCCAAGCCGATGCGCTGCATGTGCTCGTCGACAAATTTAAACTGTAAAATAGTCCAAAAAAAATAAACCAGGCCGAAGAACGACAAAAATGCCTGAACGTTCCTGCAACGAAGGTAACAAAAATCCCCCTAGTTTAGGGGGATTTTTGAGTTTGCGGGCTTTGCCCACGCTCTGAGTCGTGAGGATTTCCCTCACGACTTCTCGTGTTTACATTTAGATTAATCATCTTAGCTGTGCGCAGCTATAAAGTCTGCGTTATTGTTTGTCCTCGTCTATCTCGACAAAGCTCTCTTCGCCGTCTACATGTGGCGGAAGTTCTTCCTCTTTCGTTTCTTTTGAGGCTTGCTCAACTTTTGTCTCCGGCTTTTCAGCTTCCTTTTTCACGGAAGTTTCAGCAGCTCTTGCGTGCGTTCCCGCATATCCCTGCGCATGAGTTCCGCCGCCGGGTTCGTTTTC
>CAYJIQ010000210.1:0-3733 GCA_964370275.1 uncultured Christensenellaceae bacterium | reverse complement strand
GGGACAGCTTGTCGACAGGATAGGCGTGTACATGGGACTCGATTTCCCTTCGGGCGCTCAGATAGAAAGATTGGCAAAAAGCGGAAATCCGTTTGTAATTCCGTCTAGCGTCAAGGATCTAGGTGCGAGTTTTTCGGGTGCGGAAACCGCAGCGACTCGTGCATATGACAGGGGAGCGTCTAAAGAAGATGTGAGCATATCTGTGTTAAAGTGCATTGCAAAGAGCTTAGAAAAAGTTGCGAAAAACACCGTCAAATTTCACGGAGAGGCAAAGTTTTTGATGTTCGGGGGAGTAATGTGCAATTCTTACATTAAACAATATCTTTCACAGCGAATTGATGTTTGTTTTGCAAATGCGGCGTATTCTTCGGACAACGCTTGCGGTCTTGCACTTCAAGCTAAGAATCTATACATGAAAACAGAGGGCTAATATGAGCAATTTAAAGGCTAAGATGGATGAATATAGAAAACTCGTAGACAATCGGCTTGAAGAATTGCTGGAAAAACAGCAACCTGAGCTGCTTTTTGCGTCTATGAAATACAGCGTCAGTGCGGGCGGGAAGAGACTTAGACCTGTTCTTACACTCCTAACTTGTGAGATGCTGGAAGGAGACGTTCTTGAAGTTCTCGACATTGCCTGCGCAATAGAGATGATTCACACATACTCGCTTATTCACGACGATCTACCGGCACTTGACAACGATTCTTTAAGAAGAGGTAAACCGACCAATCACGTTGTATTTGGCGAAGCACAAGCGATTCTTGCGGGCGATGCCCTTTTAAATTATGCATATGAAGTCATGTTAAGCGCAGCAAGTTACTATGAGCAAAACATAAAGTCTCACTTGAAAGCCATTTCGATGGTTGCGCGAGCAGCAGGTGTATTTGGCATGATAGCGGGACAAGTTCAGGATGTGTCTCTTGAAGGTAAGAGCATAGACGAAGACGAACTTATGTATATACATACGCACAAGACAGGAGACATGATTACGGGAGCTGTGCTTGCGGGTGCACAAATTGCAGGTGCAACACAGGAAGAGTTTGAGCGCCTGTATGAATATTCAAAAAATATTGGTCTGGCTTTTCAGATTGTAGACGATGTGCTCGACACCGGAAGTTCAAGCTTGGGGAAAACCGTGGGCAAAGATGCAATGGCAGGAAAGACTACATTCGCTTCTATGTACGGAAACGAAAAGGCTATGAGCATGGCGTTGCAAAAAACAGAGGAAGCTAAAGCGGCGCTTAATATCTTTGGGTTTGCCGGACAGCCGCTAATAGAGCTTGCGGATCAGATGTTAAACAGAAATAATTAGTATTTCGGAGGAAGTTAATTTTGAAATATGACAGTAAAGATGTAGCGAAGGCGGCGATACTGGTTTCGCTTTCGGGAAGCAGGGAAGAGGAAAGCACTCACAAAGAAACGTATAAAAAGGCAGGAATTTCAGTGTGTGCAGTGGATTTTGGCGGTAATTTCATTGAGATTATTGGAAAAATCGTCGAAAGAGCGGTGGTTTCAGCCAAAAGAGAAGGGCTGATTGCTGATAAACATGTCGAAATCGGCGCCGTTGTAGGGGCGACAAGAGAGGCGATTTCTCAGCTATCTTCAAAGGCTATGGGTTATAATGTCGGCGGAAAAGTAGGAATTGCGAGGTTTGAACATCACATGGCGGTTTCTGTCTACATGGGACTTGGTATTATTCACCTAAACGACGTTGCGCTTGGAATAGCACACAGAGTCGTATAAACGCGAGGTATTTAAAATGATTAGAATAGCAATTGACGGACCTGCAGGCGCGGGAAAGAGCACGGCTGCAAAGTTGCTTGCAACAAAACTAAATATAAACTATATGGATACAGGAGCTATGTATAGGGCTTTTGCATATGGGATGTTTGAAAATAAGATTGACGTAAACGACAAAGAGGCGGTGCTTGCAAATATGGACAAAGTAGTCGTTTCGGTGGACTACAAAGCGGGAACTCAGTATGTTAAAGTAAATGGTATTGATGTGACTCCCTATATAAGAACTCCCGAAATCTCAAAGGGTGCGTCGGATGTCGCTTTAATCCCTGAGGTAAGAATAGAACTTGTTAAGACTCAAAGACAGACAGCACAGCAATACGATATGGTAATGGATGGCAGAGATATAGGAACGTATGTGTTGCCCGATGCCGGAGTTAAAATCTTCATAACCGCGTCTGCGGAGATTCGTGCGACAAGAAGGCAAAAAGAGCTTGAAGAAGCGGGGATAACTAAAGACTTACAAGAGCTTATTGATGAAATAAATGCACGCGATAAGGCGGACAGCGAAAGAGAATTTGCTCCGCTTTGCCGTGCGGACGATGCAATATTGCTTGATACAACGAGCCTTGACATAGACGGCGTTCAAGAGGCTATTATTGCAAGAGTAAAAGAGGTCTACGGAGATGTTTTATAAAATAATAAAAGGTGCAGTCAAGCCATTTTTTATGTTTTTTTGTGGTGTGAGGAAGATTGACAAGGAAAAATTCAAATACGACGGGAAAATGATTATTATTTCAAACCATCTTTCTAACTGGGATCCTGTCTTCATGCACCTTGCTGTTAAACCTAAAGTAAGATTTATGGCAAAGAGAGAGCTGTTTAAAAATTTCTTTCTAAGGTGGATAATAACGGGGTTTGGAGCATTTCCGGTAGACAGAGGCAATGGCGATCTGAATTCAGTGAAAAATGCATTTAAGCTCCTCAAAGAAAATGGAACTCTAGGTATGTTTCCTGAGGGAACTCGCTCAAAATCAGGAGAAATTTTAGCGTTTCATCCGGGGGTTGCAATGATTGCATTAAGGACGGATACAAAAGTCTTACCAATGTACATATCAAAAAAGATAGGACTTTTTAGCGGTGCAAAAATAGTTGCGGGAGAGCCGATAGATGTTAAAAAAGAGCTTGAAGCATCGCTTGCCGACACGACATCGGTTAAAGAGGCGACAAAGGTTATCAGACGAAAGTTAATAGAGCTAAAAGAGGAATATGAGAAGAAAGTAAATGATAAGAGTTGCTGAACATGCAGGGTTTTGCTTTGGAGTGAAACGCGCAGTGAGCGGTGCACTGGAACTTGCAAAATCAGGAAAACCAATATACACATTGGGTGACATTATCCACAATAAGCACGTTGTGCAAAAACTTGAGAAGAGTGGAGTTTTCAGCGTTAGCAGTATAGCGGAAGTTCCGGCGGGAAGCGTTGTGGTAATTCGTTCTCACGGTGTTGCGCCAAGCGAGATAAATACGCTTGAAAAGTTGGGGATTGAATATTGCGATTTAACGTGTCCTTTTGTGTCAAGGATACACAAAACAGTTAAGTCGGAGCAAGAAAATTACGACATTATTATAATTGTCGGAATAAAAAGCCACCCGGAAGTGATAGGAATAAAGGGTTGGGCAGGCGAGAGGGCGTTTGTAGTTGCAACGCCACAAGAGATAGAAGAACTGCCAAATGAAAAACGTGCGCTTGTCGTATCGCAGACGACTATAACAAAGGAAATGTTATACGGCGCTTACGAGGCTGCCAAACGAAAATTTTTTGAGGTTACCCTTTTTGACAGTATTTGTGAAACAACAAATAAAAGGCAGGCTGAAACGCAAAGGCTTGCAAAAAACAGCGACGCAGTTGTAGTTGTTGGGGATAAACACAGCTCAAATACGGCTAAGTTATATGAAATTGCAAAAAAAAATTGTAAAAATACACAATTTATTGAG
>CAYJIQ010000209.1:0-3743 GCA_964370275.1 uncultured Christensenellaceae bacterium | reverse complement strand
TACCAGCTGATATCCTTGCTCTATAAGCCAGGGGATAGCCATTTCCATTGCGTCTGCAGTTTGAGAATATAGGTCGTGGCAAAGTATGATTGCGCCGTTTTCTGCATTATCTTTTATCCACGAAAATGTAGCTTCGGCATCTTTTGTTTTCCAATCCTCAGTATCGACAGACCATTTAATTATCGCGAGACCTTCGTCTTTGCTCACATTTTCAACTGTGTCGTTTGTGCTTCCGTATGGAGGCCTTAGCAGTGTAGGGGTGTATCCCGTGTATTTCTCTATTACATCGACAGTCTTAGATATCTGCTGGACAATCTCCGGCTCTTCGAGTTTCGTCAAGTTAGAGTGATCCCATGTGTGAACTGCAATTTGGTTTCCGTACTCTACTATTTTGTTTAGTATTTCCGAATTTTCTTCAACCCTGTTACCTACCACGCAAAATGTTGCATTTGCTCCGTATTTATCAAGCAAATCGAGGATGCGAGAAGTCGAACCTGCGGGTCCATCGTCAAAAGTAAGCGCTATCATCGGCTTTGAAGGGTCTATTTCCGAAGTTGGTTCGGGCACAGGTGTGGGGTCGGGCGTTGGTTCGGGCGACACTTGGCTGTCTTTGGTTACAACAAAGGGATTTGAAACGTATGCGGTTTGTCCGTCATATGCAATTTTATCCCAGCCTTCAATATAGTCGGTCTGAACGATATCAACCTCATCTGCGTAGTTGAATGTACCTAAAATTGCCCCCGAGATTGAAGGAAGATCTCTTATGTTTAAACCCTCGGCAATACACACTCCTTTTTCCTTAACCGATAAAACTTGCGTACTTGTAATCTCTAAGTCACTGTCGGGAACGTACCCCCAAATGCCATTTGTGTCCACCATGTCCCATCCTTCTATTGGGCTTTCGTCTAAGATGTTTACATTGTCTCCGTTTTCAAGTGTAACAAGGGTTGCAGATTCATTCGAGGCATTTTCTTTCACATCCAATGTTTCTGTGCTGACCTGTGCGGTGAGTGGCTCCGGGTTTTCGGGCTGAGCCGGAAGGGATACAGCCTGCGCATCTTCTAAGATAATTAAATCTGAGATTTCATCATAAGGTAGTAGCACGTTTTGCGAAGGAATCTCCGGGTCTATAGAATTTGTGCTAATGAGCATAAATTCTATTCCGTCGCTTCTTATTACAAAGTTCTTTAACATGTCTTCGCTTTTTGTTGGAGTTTGGGCGGTTGCTTCTATAACTTTTGTAGTCAACAGATTTAATATTTTATCTTGAGAATCTTCGGCAAAAACATCTTCATACGCAAGCAAACTACCTGTTTGCAAGTCTATATTTAGAGTATAAGCAATTTCTTCAATAGTATCTTTTGTATAGTAATATCCAAATTCACTGATACCTGCATACCTATTTTTGTGTAGATAAGAGTTGTAGTGAACCGAAAGTTCCGCAAAATCATCTTCTGAAAGCTCTTTTTCTTTATAAATAGACAGTGTTTCGCTTGTCCATGTAGATAATATTTCGTCAAAAATTGAGATATCGGTGAGTGGATAATACACAACTCCGTTAAATGGCTCTGCATATTCGGTGACTGCGTTTAAAATACCAAACTCCTGAGTAAGTGCACCCGTTTCGTCAATTGGCTGTGGAGTTTGAGTAGCTGTTATAGTGGGCTCCGGAGTCGGTTCGGGCGTTGGCTCCGGAGTCGGTTCGGGTGTAAAAATGGCTTCAAATGCGGGCACATTTTCGGGCGCCTCAATTGAACAAGCGGTAAAAAGAAATACAACCGCTATAAAAACAAATATAAGTTTCCTCATTTATTTTTTCCTTACCTTATTCTGTATCGTCTTTTTTTGGAGCAGTTAGCGGTCTTGGCTCAGAATCATCAGGCGCAATGGTGTTTACGCTATTATCGTCATGCGCCGTGTTAAGGTTATGCTCAAAATCATCTGTGTCGCTACACTCTGTGGGCAATCCTTCGGTTGGATTTTCGTCACCTGACTTTTCACCATCGCAGGGCTCGGCAAAATTGCCTGATTGATCTGTGGTGATCGTATCTGTCACGGGCACAGTACAGGAATCATGATTAACAATTTCGTCTGAATTTTCTTGAACAGTGTCAATGGGTTCGCATTCAAGAGTTGTGCTCTTTGAGGAAGGAGTATCAGTTTTGCTGTATACAACCCAATCTGAATACCTGGTTTTTTCCGCATCTGTTTTTGCCTGCTCCTTAATAAAAGGAAATCCTTCGTCGAGCTCACGCATCGCAAAAAGTTTGAAAGGGATAATAACAGGGAAAACAGCACTCGCGCAAAAACCCATTAGGTTGTCTTTGTCGCGGCATGAGTTGTAGATTTTATAAATTGCTGCAAGGTAAAACACCAGTAATATTGCAACTCCCCAGAAGGCTATCGAGGCGAATATGAAAGTCAATAATGCGCAGTGCACGGCCAGTGAAATCCACAATAGTTTTCCTCTTAGGTTGTTATTGTAGCCTTTTGTTGCGTTGTCAAATCCGTCTGCAAGGCATCCGGTGACCCAAAAATTTCCGACGGGAACCCATGAAAGTCCGTAATATCTAACCCCTCTTCTTTTGGCGAGCTCAAAAAGCGCTATTGCATTAAAAACATGCATAACAGCGGCAAGTATCCCCAAAATGATAAAAAGTGTAATTATATACGCATTTATAAAAGCTCCAAAAAATGAAAGTACCGGGTAATCCCATGATGAAAGTGCTTGAATGTACATTGCGTCCTCCTTTTTTTCTAAAATTATACAAAATTTACTATAAAATGTAAATAACATTAACACAAAGTTTATATAGCCATCCTATATTTTGGTTAGCACATTATAGCGTATCCCTGAGTTGATGGAGGATATCTTGAGGAGCATTTGCCGTCACTATCATGCAATCCTCTTCGTAGCTGACCTCAATGTCGATGCACAGTCGCTGGATTTTTGCTAGCTTTGCACCTTCATGATATCCCAAATTAACCTTTATCGCAACTGTTTTGGGCTTTAGTGCTTCGTGTACGATGTTAAGCATTTCCTCAGTGCCAATGTTTTTTTTGGCGGATATAAATACACAGTCATCGCTTGCCGGCGGATATTCGCCCAAAATGTCACACTTATTATATACTCTTATCGTGCGTTTATTCCCCGCACCAAGACCTTGCAAAACTTCCTTTACAACTTCCTCGTGCCTTTCGTGTTCTGGGGAAGATATATCTATGACATGCAACAAAATTTCTGCATTAAGAGCTTCTTCAAGCGTTGAGCGAAATGCGTTGATGAGGTCGTGAGGTAATTTTTCGATAAATCCGACTGTGTCAGTAAAGAGAACTTGAGTGCCGGATGGCATTTCAACCCTGCGCGTTAGCGGGTCAAGCGTTGCAAACAGTTTGTTTTCAACATACACATCGTCGCCGGTTAGCGATTTTAAGACACTACTCTTTCCTGCGTTTGTGTAGCCAACTAGTGCAACTTCACGAGTTCTGTTCTTTTCTCTTTCACGTCTGCGTAGCTTTCTCTGACTTGCGAGTTTTTCCGTCTCCTGTTCGAGCTCAAATATTCTTCTGCGGATAACACGTCTGTCCACTTCAATTTTCTTTTCGCCGGGACCTCTTGTGCCGATTCCTCCGCCCAGCCTTGAAAGTGCAACACCTTCGCCGACTAGTCTTGGGAGGTTGTATTTTAGTTGAGCAAGCTCGACTTGCAACCTGCCCTCTCTTGATTTTGCGTGAGAAGCGAA
>CAYJIQ010000208.1:2366-3750 GCA_964370275.1 uncultured Christensenellaceae bacterium | reverse complement strand
AAGAGTTTGTAGCGTCAAATACGGCGGCTCAAAAATCGACAGGAACAGTTTAAGAATATGAAGGCAAATTTATTTACAGCGATTTTATACGCAATTTGCGCAGTTTTGGCGGCATTATCACTAGTGTCGCCTGCATTTTTAGTAGCGTTTGTTGCGGGAATGGTACGATTTAAAAGCATAAAGGTTGTGACAAGGCCGCTTTACTCGGTAAACATGCTCATAAGCCTGTTTGTGGGGCTTCTGGTATGGGGATATCCTGAGTACACATTCAGTACAAACGGCGTGGCACACGTTTTGTTTGCGTTTTATGCGGTGCTTTGCGCAATCATAGGGGTCTTTGATGCGAAGCTTTTGCACGCAAAAAAGCCTGCTTGGTATGCGCCTCCCGCCTTAATCGTTGTGGGTGCGGTTTCGGTATTCTTTGTCGGAGCATACGGCGTTTCGCTTATATTTGCGGTTCAGGCTGTTGAGTGCCTTTTGGTAAAAAATATAAAAGCTCAAGAGAGCAACGATAACGACACAAACAAGGAGAGTAAAAATGATTAGATTCGGCCCTGCAGGGAACTCCGAGCAGTTCTATGAAGACGGAAACAAACATACGTATCAGGCGATGAAGTGGCTTGCGGACATGGGGCTTAGTGCGT
This sequence comes from uncultured Christensenellaceae bacterium, assembly GCA_964370275.1. GTDB lineage: Bacteria > Bacillota > Clostridia > Christensenellales > Christensenellaceae > CAYJIQ01. The sequence continues at coordinate 3,106 of CAYJIQ010000208.1, read as the reverse complement.
TTGAATATTCATTTGGAAGAGGGGTGCGCCTTTCTGAGCCGACGGCGAAAAAGATTCGTGAAGAAGCGGAGAAGTACGACATTGCGCTCAGCGTCCACGCGCCTTACTTTATAAACCTGTCATCAGACGATGAGGAAAAATTTGAAAAGAACATCGTGTACTTTTCGCAGAGTACTGCGGCGGCAAAGATGCTAGGAGCGAGCAGGGTTATCTTTCACCCGGGAGCTTGCGCAAAGCTTGATAGGACTCAGGCGTTTAACTGGACAAAAGACAACCTGTGCAGGATGATTGTACTTATGGACGAACAGGGTGCAGACGTTACGTATTGCCCCGAGACGATGGGAAAGCTCAATCAGATGGGAAATTTGGAAGAGGTCATCGAGTTTTGCAACGTCGACGAGCGAATAATTCCAACTATTGACTTTGCACATCTTCACGCAAGGACGCTCGGAGGACTAACGCAAGGCGAGCACTTCGGCGCTATATTGGATGAACTGATAAACGGCATAGGCCACGAGAGAACGGCTATGATGCACATTCATTTTTCTACTATAGAATTTACAAAAGCCGGAGAGAAGCGACACATGACGTTTGACGACGCAGACTACGGCCCGCGGTTTGAACTTTTAGCGCCCGAGCTTATAAAGCGCAAACTATTTCCTAGGATAATCTGCGAGTGTGCGGGGACTATGGCAAAGGATGCACTGCACATGAAAAACGTATACGAGAAAGAGCTGAGT
>CAYJIQ010000208.1:0-2356 GCA_964370275.1 uncultured Christensenellaceae bacterium | reverse complement strand
ATTCGGCGAGCGGAGAAGGCGACTATTTCGTGCGGATGTGGGCAAACGAGGAATATGTTCGAGGCGTATTGCAGATTGCACACGGAATGTGCGAACATTCGCAAAGGTACGACGAATTTGCTCGTGAGCTTTGTGGCGAGGGCTTTGCTGTGTTTGCAAACGACCATATCGGACATGGAAAGTCGCACATGAATCACAAAGGAACTTTTGCGCTCAAAGACGGCGGCTTTGAGATGGTAATTGAAGATATAAAATCTACATTCGAGCTCGCCGAACAGATGTATTCGGGTGTCCCTCAGTCGCTTTTAGGGCACAGCATGGGAAGCATTCTTGCCGGGCTTTACGCCGAGCGCAATATCAGCGATCTACACTCTCTCGTGCTCATGGCAACTCCTGCGCCAAACAGTACAGCTTCGCTTGGGATGATTATCGCAGGCAGGATTGTTGCAAAAAGGGGATTTGAAGCAGAATCAAAATTGCTTACTAAAATGACGGACAAAGCGTGCGGTGCGGTAGGAGAAGGGCACTTAAAACATTCATGGCTGAGCCACGACGAGGAAGTTGTCAAAAAATACTATGAGGACGATGATTGCGGATTCGCATTTTCAGCTTCGGCAAATCGGGAGCTCTTTCGCGGACTAAAGGAGTTTTCGGGGAAGCGGTGGGGAGCGAACATAAAGATTCCCGCGCTTGTAATTGCGGGAGAGCAGGACAAAGCGGGGGACAATGGTAAAGCTCCGCTACACTACTACAACGCTCTAAAACGGCACGGAAACGAGCTGGTGACACTGAAAATCGTCCCCGGTGCAAGACACGAGGTTCTAAATGAACTATCAAAAACTGCTACAACCTTTTATCTAAAGCAGTGGCTTTGCTCAAACGCTTTTGTAAAGCCCGCGGTGGAAGAAATATAGAGATAATGCAAACAAACTTATCAGACGGGAGTATAGTGTGTATAAGCTCGCATTTGAAGATTTAGAAGCAACAAAAACGCTCCGATGACAAAAGTCACGGAGCGTTTTTTAATTCGGCAGTTGCCGTGTGTTTTTTGAATTATTCAGTCATTTCAAGAACAACGCCTGAACCGTCTACATCATAAGATAGTGTTGAATCGCTTAGAGTATAATCAGCAGAAGCTCCTCCGGCAGTAATTGTAATTGTGGAACCGGACTGTGACCAAGTTCCTTCGCCGGATTCAGTTAATGTGTTTTCAACTATTAACACGCCATCAGCTTCGAATGTGTAGTAAGTGTCGCCCATTGCAGTAACGTCCATTTCTTCACCTGCATTAGTCATGCTTGTGATCATCCATGTTGTACCTTCAATCGACTCAGCGTCTGTGCTTTCTGCTGCGGGAGCACCGCAAGCAATTAGAGCCATTGCCATAACCAGTGTCATTACTAATACCAATACTTTTTTCATTCCTATTTCTCCTGTTAGATATATTGTTGTGTTTTGTTAAATTTAAAACACCGCTAAATATTATCATGGGAGGGAAAAAATGTCAAGTGAACTTTTTTTTCTGCCGAGGAAATCAACAAAAAAGACTGCGGAGTGAAGTGCATTTTGTTAACTAAAGGTATAAGAAATTTGAAGTTTTTATCGAAAGCAAGGTTAAATTAAGACTATTTGTATATAACTACGAGCACAAAAAAAACGCACTACTCCGAAGTGTAGAACGACTATGGATGCAACGTCAGGGTCTGCCCACTTGGGTGCGTTGATGAGTAATGATGACAATATACGTGGATTACTACGAAAACTGAAAAATCGTACGACTATGCGTTATCTTCGGATTCGGACTTCTCGAGTAGCACAAAGACAACAAAAGATTCCTTGATAAGTGGTTTTGTATTGCTGTCGATTTCGACTACATCATGCGTAACATGAGCGACTTTCCAACCGTTTTCAAGCAAATTATTAATAAGAGTGAAGTATTTGTTTTCGTTAATGTTTCCCTGTTCGGTGTAATCACGGCTGTTACTTAAATACACAATTTTCTGCATGTCTAAACTCCCCTAATGTTAATTAGTAGAAACAATGTTGCAAGGTATACAGTTTCGCCCCATACCGAAGTATAGGGCGACTTTGGATGCAACGTTGCGTTGCCTTAGTAAAGCTGAGAATATAGATGCAATGTTACGAGCACAAAAAAATCCCCCCATACCGAAGTATAGGGCGACTTTGGATGCAACGTTGCGTTGCCTTAGTAAAGCTGAGAATATAGATGCAATGTTACGAGCACAAAAAAATCCCCCCATACCGAAGTATAGGGCGATTTTGGATGCAACGTTACGTTGCCTGGAGCTGATGACGGGAATCGAACCCGTGAGCCTCTTCATTACCAATGAAGTGC
>CAYJIQ010000207.1:3510-3760 GCA_964370275.1 uncultured Christensenellaceae bacterium | reverse complement strand
ATTCGATGACTCATCCACCACTCAACCCGATGGCGTTAGCCTTGTTCCCTATATCATCGCGGGCAACCTCATAAGCGAATATCTGGACGGTTCGGTCACGATGTCGGGAATATTAACGGCGGCGGGAATTATCTTTGGTTGCCTTGTTGCAAGACACGTGTGCTACGGCATAGGGCTTTCCCAGTCTCACAAGGGCGCGTTCGGAACTCTTTTAAACATAAGAACAAAACTGGCAAAAGACCTTTCAAAA
>CAYJIQ010000207.1:1226-3500 GCA_964370275.1 uncultured Christensenellaceae bacterium | reverse complement strand
CCGCTTGGCGAGATACTTGACGGTGGCACGGGAAAGTATAAAAAGGGATTTGTTGAAGATATCGGTAGACTCGAGCTAATATTGGCGCACGTCATCCCCGAGGGACTTGGGAACTTGCTCGCGCCGATTCTCGTAATAATTGGCGTTACAATTCTAGACTGGCGCATGGGGCTTTTGTCCCTTGTAACCATACCCGCAGGTGTCATTGCCATGATGTACATGATGAAAATCGGTCTAAAAAAGATGCCCGACTACTATGCGGCGGGCGCAAACCTCAACAATACCGTTGTTGAATACGTTTCGGGCATGGAAGTAATCAAGATTTTCGGACAGACTACTTCTTCCTTTAAAAAATACGGCGATGCAGTGGAAAACTATAAGATGTTCACGCTCGACTGGTACAAGGCGTGTTGGAAAAGCATGGCGGTTACATATTCCGTTCTTCCCTGCACGGTTTTGCTCACGTTGCCTCTTGGAGTAGTGTTTTATCTGGACGGCTCGCTTGAACTTTCCACATGGATAATGATCCTGCTCCTCGATTTAAGCCTTTCCACACCTCTGACCAAAGTGATAAACTTTATTCCCATGTTTCCACAAGTTGGGCATACACTAAAGACGATTGAAAGCATGTTTGACGTTCCCGACGTGCAATCGGGCGGTAGAACAGAAAATCCGGAGTCCTACGACGTGGCATTTAGCGGCGTTACATTTGCGTATAAGGAAAAAGACGTAGTTAAAAATATGAGCTTTACAGCAAAACAAAATCACCTTACAGCCCTTGTGGGAGAGAGCGGAAGCGGAAAGTCTACGCTTGCAAAACTGCTCGTTCACTACTGGGACGTTAAGGACGGCAGTGTGAGCATCGGCGGGGTGAACATTAGGGAGTACACTTATGACACACTCATGGGTCTCACAAGCTACGTCGCACAGGACACATTCCTCTTCACCGGAACAATAGGTGAAAACATAGCGATGGGAAAACACGGCGCATCACAGGTGGAGATTGAAAACGCTGCGAAGGCGGCATCTTGTCACGACTTTATTATGAGCCTTGAAAACGGATATGACACGAGCGTGGGCGGTCTTGGGAGTAAGCTCTCGGGGGGAGAAAAACAGAGAATCACCATAGCTAGGGCGATTTTAAAGGATGCCCCTATAATTATTTTGGACGAAGCAACGGCATTTGCAGATGCCGAAAACGAGGATTTAATCAAAGAAGCCGTAGGCAAACTGATAAAGAATAAAACTCTCATCGTAATAGCACATAGACTGGGAACAATTAGGAATGCGGATAAAATAATCGTGCTTGGAGGCGGCGAAATTATTTGTGAAGGTACTCACGACGAACTTATGAAAAACTCCGATGTGTATAAAAATCTTTGGGAAAAGAGCGAACTGGCAGAAAATTGGAATGTGAGGGCTGGCGTATGATAAAGGTGCTCGGTAGAATCCTGAAAATTTCGGGAGAATATAAGTCTAAATTTTATAAGGCATTTGTCCTGTCATTTTTTGAGTCGTTGCTCGCACGGACACCGATTTTCGTACTGATGTACGTGTTTTTGGAACTTATTCACAGCAGACTAAATTATCAAACGGCACTGATAAGCGGAATTGCTGTGCTTGTGGGTATGCTACTGCGCACGCTGTTCAGATACTTTGTGGATATAAACCAATCGGGTGTTGGATATGAAATATTCGCACGGGAGAGGATGAACCTTGGAGACAGAATAAAGCGGTTCCCCATGGGTTACTTTTCCGAGGACAATATAGGACAAATGTCCGCAGTAGTTACCAACGACATAAGTTTTATAGAGGAATACGGAATAGACTCATTTTCAAAGCTTACCTCTTCGCTCATAAGCATAGCAATAAGCGTGATATTCCTTGCGTTTTTCAACGTGTGGCTGGCTCTCGCCACTGTTGTTGTCTGCATTATCTCCTACCTCGTCTTTGGGGTAATAACAAAGATATCCTACGAAGAGTCTCACAACATGCAGGAGATTCAAAAGGACATGACGGGCACGGTTATAGAATATATTAAAGGAATGCCCGTTGTAAAATCCTTTAACCTTGCAGGCGAAAAACACAAAGCAACGGCAAGAAATTTCAAGCGTATGAGCGAAACTCAACTGAGCTATGAGCAACGATTTACGGCACCACTAATAGTACTTCAATGTGTGACTGCTGTAGGAATAACGGCTTTTATCGCCATAAGCGGAAGCGAGGGACTGAGCGGCGGTATTGAGATGGCGTACATGGCAAGCCTTGCAATAT
>CAYJIQ010000207.1:0-1216 GCA_964370275.1 uncultured Christensenellaceae bacterium | reverse complement strand
TTTGCTCCGATTTTGGTACTCGCTTCAATAACGGCACAGGTCAGAGTTATGGAAGCGTCTCTTGACAGACTGGAAACCGTTCGGGAAACTGATATAATAGACAAAGACGGCAAGGACATTACACCCCCAAAATTTGATGTGGAATTTAAAAATGTCACATTTGCCTATGAAAAGAAGGATATTATTAAGGACATAAGCTTTTCCGTACCCGAAAAAAGCATGACGGCACTCGTTGGGCACAGCGGTTGCGGTAAATCTACAATTGCAAATCTCGTGGCGCGTTTTTACGATGTGCAGGGCGGATGTGTTAGAGTCGGGGATGTTGATGTTCGGGAGATGACCTGTGAGTCACTGCTCAAAAACATAAGCATGGTCTTTCAAGATGTGTATCTATTTAATGACACCGTGCTAAACAACTTAAAATTCGGTAGACAAAATGCCACTATGGAAGAGATTGAAGTTGCATGCAAAAAGGCACGTTGTCATGATTTTATCATGACTTTACCTCAAGGATACGAAAGTATAATAGGCGAAGGTGGCTCTTCATTGTCGGGAGGCGAAAAACAGAGAATTTCCATCGCAAGAGCCATATTAAAGGATGCACCAATCGTACTTCTTGACGAAGCGACAGCGAGTGTAGACCCGGATAATGAGGTCTATATTCAACAGGCTATAAGCGAAATGGTAAAAGGTAAAACTCTTATTGTCATAGCCCATAAACTTTCTTCGATAAAGGATGCAGACCAAATCTTAATGATTGAAAATGGGGAGATTAAAGAACGAGGTCGACACGATGAGCTTGTACAAAAAAACGGAGCATATTCGGTATTATGGAAAAAACGATCTGCGGCAAAGAGTTGGCAAATCGGCTAGATAAGTCTATCTAATCTGTCCCGGACATTAAACTGTCCGGGACAGAATTATATTCTAGGCATATAGTTTATAAAAAACTCCTAAATATGATGGCTAATAGACAGATTACCTTGACAATAAAAACTATTGAGGCGATAATATATTTAGTGTTGATATGCACTATGAGACCAAATAATCGGAGGAAAATATATGAAAAAATTAATCGCCCTGGTTTGTGTTACTAGTATGTTGCTTGCAGGGTGCGCACCATATCAGCCACAGCCGTCACCCGAAGCGACAACCGAGTCCGCGCCCGAGAACACTCCTGTCCCGCAAAACACGTCCGCCACGGGTGAAGAAGAAG
>CAYJIQ010000206.1:0-3810 GCA_964370275.1 uncultured Christensenellaceae bacterium | reverse complement strand
ATGTCATAGATTTTTCTTGCCGCAACTTCCATGTCACTTTTCTGTGCTATTTTAGTGCGACAAATTAGCTCCGCCTCCGGAATATTTGGTGTAACAACCTTGGCTATCGTAAATAGCTTTTTTATAAGAACCTGCGCAGCCTCGTCGTCTAGCAACGAACTTCCACTTGTAGAGACCATAACCGGGTCGATTACAACGTTTGGCTTATCTTTAAGTTTTTGGTAAGTGACGTCGGCGATTTCCCTGTTAAAGACCATGCCGACTTTAATACTTTGCGGAATAATATCTTCAAAGATACAGTCCATTTGCTTGGCCACAAAATCTGCGGGAGTGGGCAAAATTCCCGAAACCCCCATAGTATTTTGAGCAGTAAGCGCGGTTATAACGCTCATAGCATACATCCCGTGTGCGCATATAGTTTTTATATCCGCCTGTATCCCCGCACCACCGCTGCAATCCGAGCCCGCAACGCTTAAAACCTTCTTCATTTAACCCTCAGACTTTCTATTCGTCAAAAATAGTGACTATTTCGCCTTCTAAAATCCTGTTTGTATTCTTCACTGCACAGAAATTCCCGCACATAGAACATGTGTCTTCCTTTTCTGTTTGACTGCTCTGGCGATACCTTCTCGCCTTTTCGGGGTCGATAGCTAGCGCATACATGCCTTCCCAGTCAAGATTTTTTCTCGCTGTACTCATCTTGCGATCCCAGTCAGACACACCTTTTACTCCCTTTGCTATGTCCGCCGAATGTGCCGCAATTTTAGCTGCCACGATTCCCTCTCTTACGTCTTCAAGGTCAGGAAGCCTCAGATGCTCTGCCGGTGTTACGTAGCAAAGAAAAGATGCACCCGAGCTTGCTGCAATTGCTCCACCAATTGCCGAGGTTATGTGATCATAGCCGGGCGCTACATCGGTCACAATAGGGCCTAAGACATAAAACGGCGCTCCGTGACAAAGTGTCTTTTGAATCTCCATGTTCGCAGCAATCTGGTTTAGCGGCATATGTCCCGGTCCTTCAATCATAACCTGAACATCTCTGGCCCAAGCGCGTTTCGTAAGCTCGCCAAGAACAATCAACTCTTCAATCTGCGCAGCATCAGTTGCATCTGCAATACACCCCGGTCTGCAAGCATCACCTAGGCTCATGGTTACATCATACTCGTTGCATATGTCTAATATTTCATCGTATCTTTCATAAAACGGATTTTCGTTTCCCGTCATCTCCATCCAAGCAAAAATAATAGAACCGCCGCGAGATACTATATTTGTTAGTCTCTTATTCTTTTTGAACTTATCTATAGTCTGTTTGTTTATTCCACAGTGAATCGTCATAAAATCTACACCATCCTCAGCGTGCATCTTTACAATATCCAGCCATTCATCACTCGTAATGTCGGCAAGTGGTTTTTGATAGTACACAACAGCGTCGTAAATCGGAACAGTTCCAATCATAGCAGGACACTGCGAGGTTAGCATCCTTCTAAACTTTTGTGTGTCTCCCGAAGAGCTCAAGTCCATAATGGCATCCGCACCCATATCTACAGATTTTTGAACTTTTTGCATTTCAACGCTGTAGTCAAGTTCATCTCTAGAAGTTCCCAAGTTAACATTGATTTTCGTTGTTAACATCTCGCCTACGCCGTGAGCTACAATGCCGGTGTGCCTTTTGTTGCATGGAATAATCACCCTTCCAAGAGCAACCCACTCCATAATCTGCTCCGGGGTGTGACCCTCTTGCTGAGCAACCAGTTTAATCTGCTCGGTAATTATTCCGTTTTTTGCCGCATTCATCTGTGTTGTATACTTCATTTTTTTCTCTCATTTCAAAAATTTTGCGAAAAAAAAGTGAAGAATCAACTTCTTCACCTAAAATACGCAATCGTATAAGACTTCCTACGTTGGCATTACCCAAGTCAGGTGTTAGGGTCGAAACAATGTTTCCTCTCAGTCTGTTGCCAAACTCCCCTGTCGTTGTTTAAACATATTCTACAACACTAAATTTGCATTGTCAAGCAATGAAATAAAATTAGTGCGTGAATTCATCGGCGCTAACCACTATCAACTTTTCAACCTTACCGAATTCGGCATTGCTTACGTTTTTCCTTGCATTTTTTCAACTTTACTGATATACTTTTTATATTAAAGTGCAATGTTTTGCACGTAAACTCAGTGTCCAAAAAACGTATAGAGTGACACTTAAAATTTAGAAAGCCGAGGAAACTCAATGAAACGAATGTATTATTTTATGATAGTCGCGATTATGTTGCTCGTCACAACCGCATGTGCGCCATACACATACGGCACACACGATACTCCCGAAGCTACCGGCATCGTACCCACCAACGAGTCTGAACCTACACAGACGCAAGAGGTTCCCGAACAGCCCGAAACAACGCAGCCCACCGAGCCTCCTGAAACCGAACAGACACCACAAAACACTTCTCACACCTCGGTGACCGAAGAACCCTCAGAGGGAACTTCCTCCAGCAACAATGCGCTGACTCCAAAGCCGCTCACACCAAAAAAAGTTGAAGAGAATTCATACATGGCAGCCACCGAGAATTCTGTCCATGCAGACAACTATAATTCAGATACGACGGATTTCATTCTACCGATAGGAATTAACAGCGAGGTGAACACCTCCTTTGAGACAGAAAGCACAAATGCGCCACCTTCTGTTTTTTATGATTCAAAAAACAACGCATATGCGCCATATATGAGCATTGGTATTGCCGTCAGAGACCTAGACGCCGAGACGATAACCACACTTGGATCCTTCTATCCTGCAACAGATGACGACCATGCATACGCAATACAACAATCATATAGTTTCATTGACAGCAACGATAATATCGTTGCCCCCACTACCGACAACAGAATAATTATGCTAAAATCGCTTGATGACGACGGAAATGTACTGGAAACATTTGAGAAGATTCTTGACATCGACATTGCAGAGGTTGCAGAAGAGGTTCTTGACAAAAAATTCGAACAAACACTCATGTCCGTTGTATACGACTATGACGGAAATTTGTGGTTTTCCACCGGAGGGTTCAGAGTATATCCCGACAGAGAGGAAACCGGCTTCATAGGGTATATTTCACGGGATGCAATTGAAGACATTTTGGACGGAGATGATCCCGAGCTAACAGAAGAAATTCACTTTTATGAAACATCACCCGGCGAAGGCACAGAAAACGGAATCGCATCAAGTCCGCATGGAGCTGTTATTTTAACAAATATGTCCTGCTATCTTTTAAATGCTGACGATGGCGTTAAAATTGTTTGGCAGGTTTCCTACGAAAGCAACGGCGAAAACATTGGCACGCAGGAAGATGCAACGACGGGCGGTGGACTTTCATGGGGCAGCGGAACATCCCCTGCGCTCAGCAGTGACTACGTATTTTTTGCGGATAATCTAGATCCTATAAACCTATATGCCATAGAACTTTCGACGGGGCAGGTTGTCGACACGCTTCCTGTGATTGACTCACTTCCCGAAAACATGCCCGTTTCAATAGACAATGCAGCGATTGCTTACGAAGGCGAAAGCGGAAATGTCAGCGTCGTTTTGTGCAACTGGTTTGGAGCGAGCAATCCGTCTCTATCAGACCCGGACAGCGATTCTTCGGTTCAATCATATGAAAACCTGTATAATCCTGAATGGATATCAAACGGAAACTCCGCTATTATGCCTGGAATCGAGAGGGCAGACCTTGTCAAAAATGGCGATGTTGCTGAGCTTGTTTCGATATGGACTCGCGACGATTTAAGAAGCACGGCAATGTTCAAACTTTCAACAGCTAC
>CAYJIQ010000205.1:0-3896 GCA_964370275.1 uncultured Christensenellaceae bacterium | reverse complement strand
ATCTGAGCGTGGGCGTGATAATGCCGATTGTGATGTCAAAAAAAGCGCGGAAACTATTTATCCTGCAGAGGGATAAAGTCGGCGGGCTTTCGGATTATTATATGGATTCTCTTAGGGGAATAAAGGATATCTCGCACGCAAACGGTGGAGAGGAACGCAGTTTAAAAATAGCGCAGATTACCCAAGAGCTCGGAGCAATGACAAAGCAGATAAGCGAACATGAGGGCAAAGTTTCCGCACTATCCGACACGCTTGTCTATGTCTTTTCGGGAATAATTTTGTTTGAATGTTTTTTGCTGTTTGAAGGAATGTCATTTGTCTATGTGCTTTTGCCGGTGATAGCGATGCTCAGCTCCTTTGGTTCGGTGCTGGCGGTGAGCCGACTTTCAACGGGGCTTTCCAGAATGCTTGCGGCGGCGGCGAGGGTGCTCAGATTGCTTGACGAACAGCCGGAAGTTGCAGATATTACAGACGGAAAAACACCCGGCTTTGAGGGAATAAAGGTGGAGAACCTCTCGTTTTCGTACGAAGAAGAGGAGATATTAAAAAACTTTACACTGGAGCTTGAAAAGGAGCAGATTGTTGGAATATACGGCAAGAGCGGTAGCGGAAAATCTACGCTTTTGAAACTTATGATGCGTTTTTGGAATTCGCCGGAAGACAGTGTCAAAATTTCTAAGGTGGATGTTGGGCAAATCGTTACTGAGCACCTCAGAAAGTTGCAGAGCTATATGACGCAGGACAGCGACATATTTCACAGTACTATAGAAGAAAATATTAAAGTGGCAAACCTGTCTGCGACGAGAGAGCAGGTTGTTGAGGCGGCAAAAAAAGCCTCGCTTCATGACTTTATAATGACTTTACCGGACGGATACGACACACAAGTAGGGGAACTGGGGAGCACGCTGTCGGGAGGAGAACGCCAGAGAATCGGCTTGGCGCGAGCCTTTTTGCATGATGCGCCTTGTATCTTGCTCGACGAACCCACAAGCAACCTGGACAGCCTAAATGAGGGGATAATACTAAAAGCGCTAACCGAGGAAAAGGGAAAAACGGTGCTCATAGTGTCTCACAGAAAATCCACTCTGGGCGTATGTGACAAGACGATAGAGATGAAAAACGGAAGGGTTTCTTGAGTATATAATGCAAACGTTTATATCACCAACTTGATGCTTGACAATTGAATGTGGTTAGTGTAATCTAACATAAGGTTAGTATTTGCTAACTAATTTTCATAAGGAAGTAACTGAATGATAAAAATTGCGTTATATGGCAAGGGCGGCATTGGAAAATCTACAACGGCGTGTAACTTATCGGCAGCACTGTCAAAAAAGTATAAAGTGATGCAAATTGGGTGCGACCCTAAGGCAGATTCGACAAAAAATTTATTGGGAACAAACAAAATAACTCCTGTTTTGACACTAATGCAGGAAAAAGGTGAGGACATCGACCTTGAAGATATTGTTAAAATCGGGTACGGTGGCACGGTGTGTGTTGAAGCGGGCGGGCCTACTCCGGGAATTGGATGTGCGGGGTTAGGAATTATCGCAACATTTGATAAGCTCGAAGAACTCGATGCATACGAGATACACAAACCCGACATCGTGCTGTACGATGTTCTTGGAGATGTTGTGTGCGGTGGTTTTGCAATGCCCCTCAGAAAGGGATATGCAGACCACGTATTTATTGTAACTTCGGGAGAGATGATGGCGCTGTTTGCCGCTTCAAATATAGCGTCGGCAGTGGAAAATTTTAAGGATAGAAGCTATGCGAAAAATTCAGGAATCATATTAAACGAACGACTTGTGGAAAACGAAAGCGAGCTTGTTAAAAAGGTTGCCGGCGAGATAAACACCGATGTAATCAGCAAAATAAGGCGCAGTCACTGGGTACAAAAGGCAGAGGAAAAATGTCAGACCGTCATAGAGGCGTTTCCCGAATGTGACGTTGCGGGCGACTATATGGCACTAGCGGACAAAGTTGCCAAAATTTGCGGATTGGAGAAATAACATGGCGTTTAAAAACACACTCCAATATACATCGCCCAGCCACGGAGACTGGGGAATTGTGCGAATAGCCTCTCTCGTACCCGAAAGCTTTTCGCTTTTTGTATGTCCTTTTGCCTGCGGAAGACACGGTGCGCTGGGTGCACTTGCTCAGGGCTTTAAAGACAGGCTGGCATATGTGTACATCACACAAAACGACATTATAAATGGGTATGACGAAAAGATTGAAATGGGCGTTGCGGAACTGTTGCGCAGGCTCAAAGTTCGCCCTCGCGCTATGTTTATCTATGTAAGTTGTCTTGACGAACTGATCGGGACGGACATGGAGGCGATCGTCCTAAAACTCCGCAAAACACATCCCGATGTAGATTTTAATTTCGGACGAATGAATCCCATCGCCGCAGACACGAAAGCGCCGCCGGGGATACTTACTCAGGCTGCGATGTACGGTCTGTTAAAGCAGGAAAAAAGGCAGGAAAATCAGGTGAATCTGCTGGGCGTCTTAGAGGGAATACCCATTGAGTCCGAGTTGTTTTTGATTCTTAAAAATTGGGGATTTGACAGCGTAAAGCAAATTTCTGATATGACAAGTTATGACGAGTTTCAAAGTATGGGAAACAGCGCATACAACATAGTTGTTTCGCCGATAGCAACTCTTGGTGCAAAAAACATGAAAAAGGAATTTGGAACGGAGTTTTGTGTATCCCTAGTCAGCTACGACACAGATATTATCGAGGATGAATATAAAAAATTAGCGGCATTTTTTGGCAAGAGCGAGTGTGATTTTTCTCAATACGAAACAAAACAGTCGATAAAACGAGCGCTGGAAGTTTTGGGAGATACGCCCATTGTAGTGGGGCAAGGCTCGGTGCTAAAACCTTTTGAGCTGGCGCGTGCGCTTATTAAATATGGGTTTAACGTATGCGCGGTTGCGGCAAGTGAGGTGATAAAATTAGACAAAGGCGCTTTTGAGGATATAAAGGACAAGGTGCGCTTAATTCATGCAACACATCCCGACATCATTCAGTTTAAGGATCGTATGGAAGATGCAATCGCAGTGGGATTTGAAGCTGCATACATTACGGGAAGCTCGCACATCGCAAATGTTACGGCAGATCAAGGGATGTACGGATACAACGGAGTGGAAAAACTCATGGATATGTTAATTTACGCCAAAGAAACTGAGCAGGATTTAAAAGAGCTCATAGATGAATACGGGGTGGTGATTTAGATGAGAGATTTGTGCATATATTTGCCTCCATATGCGCCCGACTACTCGGGTGTATGTTCGGCACTTTTTGACTTTAACGCAATGATAGTCATTCACGACGCTTCGGGGTGTACCGGTAATTATACGGGGTTTGATGAACCGCGTTGGTATGGCTCGACAAAAGCAGTCTACTGCTCGGCACTGCGCAAAATGGATGTAATTTTGGGCAACGAGCAAAAGTATATTGAAAAGATAATTGAGGGTGCTAAAATAAACAAACCCGAATTTATAGCGCTTGTTGGCAGCCCGGTGCCCATGGTTATGGGGACAGACTTTGAAGGGGTGTGCGGCGACATCCGGCGAGCGACGGGAATTCCCTGCTTTGGGTTTTCGGCGGACGTATCTGTGTTTTACAACGACGGCATAGCAGAGGCAAGCGTTCGGATAGTAGAACACTATATCGACGAGAACAAGCGTGCACAAAGTGGAAAAATAAACGTTTTAGGCGCAACTCCACTCGATATATCACAGGAAAATTTCATCGATTTAAAGGAATACATTACAGGCAACGGATTTGAGATAAACTGCTCGCTCTCTATGGAGGCCTCCACCGATCAGGTGAGAAATATTCTTCAAGGCGAGTTAAATATAGCTGTATCCCAGGCGGGAGTGTCAGTGGC
>CAYJIQ010000204.1:2290-3903 GCA_964370275.1 uncultured Christensenellaceae bacterium | reverse complement strand
CCAATGCTCAGAAAGGATTTTACAGTAGATGAGTATCAGATTTATCAAGCTAAAGTTATGGGTGCGGATTGCGTCTTGCTAATCTGTGCACTTCTTGACTCGCAGGCGATAAAAAAACATATTAGCATCTGCGATGAGCTGGGAATTTCGGCGCTAGTAGAGGCGCATGACGAAGCTGAACTAAAAAGTGCGGTAGAGGCGGGAGCGAGGATAATCGGCGTGAACAACAGAAATTTAAAGGATTTTACGGTAAATTTGGGCAACGCTTCGAGCTTGCAACGACACGTTCCCAAAGGAACAATCTATGTTGCCGAAAGCGGAATTTCCTCTGCACGCGACGGAATAGACCTGATAAAAAGCGGAGCGGATGCACTGCTAATTGGAGAGGCGCTCATGAAAACGCAGGATAAGAGTCTTTTCATCAAAGAGATTAAAGGGCACGACTATGACTAAGGTGAAGATTTGCGGGCTGTTTAGAGAGTGCGACATATACTACGTAAACGAGGTTATTCCCGACTACGCAGGGTTTATCATAGATTTCCCCAAGAGTCACAGGAGTGTCGACCTTCAAACGGCGAAGAAGCTGATTTCTATGCTCGACAAAAACATAAAATCTGTGTGCGTGTTTGTAAATAAACCCATAGAGTACATACTCAATTTTGCGGATTTTACGGACGTTATCCAGCTTCACGGCGAAGAGACAGATGAGTTTATAAGTGAGATTAGGGAGACGATGCCCGAAAAAGAGATATGGAAGGCGGATAAAATAAGAACATTGGTTGATCTAGAGCTTGCAGAAGGTTCTGCTGCGGACAGGGTGCTTCTCGACAACGGCTACGGTACCGGGGAGACGTTTGACTGGAACATAATTAGCGATTTTAAGCGGGAGTTTATCCTTGCGGGAGGTCTTCATGAAGGGAATGTGAGAGAAGCGATTGAGCAGTTTGCTCCGTATGCGCTCGACATAAGCAGTGGAGTTGAAAGTGAAAAACTAAAAGACCCAAAGAAGATACGTGAGTGCGTAAATATTATCAGAAACGAGGTATGATTGATGGTATTCATTTTAAATAAATCGGCAAGTGGCGACGAGGTGAACAGATTTGTAGAGTCGTTTGCGAAATACGAGGTAAAACCTTTTATTAAGGAAGGCACGGAGCACATGGCAGTGTGCATTATCGGCGACACAAAGTATATCGACGTAGATGCAATCGTCGAAAACGAACAAATTGTAAAGTATGCAAAGAGGATAACACAGCCCTATAAGATGGTTAATAAAAGCGTATCTGATGCGAATGCTGTCATCGAAGCGTTGGGTTGCAAAATCGGTGGGGATAGTTTCTCGGTAATCGCAGGTCCTTGTTCGATAGAAAGCGAAGAGCAGATAATAAGCGTCGCCGAGTCTGTAAAGAAAAGCGGAGCAAAGTTGTTAAGGGGCGGAGCATTCAAACCCCGTTCGTCTCCGCATTCGTTTCAAGGGATGGGAAAAGAGGGGCTTGACCTGCTTGTCAAGGCAAAAAAACACGTCGGCTTGCCCATCGTAACCGAGATTATGAACCAGACACAAATTCCGCTTATGGAAGCGGTAGACATTATCCAAATTGGCGCAAGGAACA
>CAYJIQ010000204.1:0-2280 GCA_964370275.1 uncultured Christensenellaceae bacterium | reverse complement strand
GAACATGCAAAATTTTGATTTACTAAAGGAAGTGGGCAAACTTGGCAAGCCGATTTTGCTAAAAAGAGGACTTTCGAGCACCATTGAGGAACTTCTACTCAGTGCGGAATACATACTTTCTGAGGGGAATGAAAAAGTTGTGCTCTGCGAAAGAGGGATAAGGACGTTTGAAACCGAGACAAGAAACACGCTGGATCTTTCTGCGGTAGTTGCGCTAAAGCAGAAGACGTATCTTCCCGTAATCGTCGACCCAAGCCATGCGGCGGGCAAAAAATCCTACGTTGAACCGCTTACAAAAGCGGCACTCGCAGTCGGTGCAGATGGCGTGATGATTGAGGTGCACAACGATCCCGCAAGAGCACTTTGCGACGGAGCACAGTCTCTAAACCCGGCTGAGTTTGAAAAGCTCATGTGCGAGATAAAAAAGAGAGTCGGCCTCGAAGGCAGGCACATTTAAGGAGTTAAAGATGGATAAGACAAAATTCGGCACTCACGGCGGACAGTACATACCCGAAACGCTCATGAATGCCATAATAGAACTTGAAAATGCGTACGAATATTACAAAAACGACGATGATTTCAAAGCGGAGTTAAAGCAACTTTTTGACGAATATGCGGGGAGACCTTCTAATCTTTACTATGCAAAGAGGATGAGCGAAGACCTGGGCGGGGCAAAAATATATTTGAAAAGAGAAGATTTAAACCACACCGGTTCGCACAAGATAAACAACGTTTTGGGGCAGGTGTTACTGGCGCACAAGATGGGAAAGACGAGGGTCATCGCAGAGACGGGCGCAGGCCAACACGGAGTTGCAACTGCGACTGCGGCGGCATTTTTTGACATGGAATGCGAGATTTACATGGGAGCGGAGGACGTAGAAAGACAGGCTCTTAACGTGTATAAGATGAAACTTCTCGGCGCAACGGTACATCCCGTAACCGAGGGAACTGCGACGCTCAAAGACGCAGTTTCGCAGACGATGAGGGAGTGGACAAACAGGGTGAGCGACACTCACTACGTCTTGGGTTCGGTCATGGGGCCACACCCCTTTCCGACGATTGTTAGGGACTTTCAAAGCGTAATCTCAAAGGAGATAAAAGAGCAGTGCATAAAAGCCGAAGGGAGACTGCCTGATATGGTAGTTGCGTGTGTCGGCGGCGGTTCAAACGCTATTGGTGCTTTTTACCATTTTATCGAAGACAGCGGAGTTGAGCTTGTCGGGTGTGAGGCGGCGGGCAAGGGTGTCGACACTCCCGAAACTGCGGCGACAATATGTGTTGGCAAGCAGGGGATTTTTCACGGAATGAAGAGCTATTTTTGCCAGGATGAATACGGCCAAATCGCGCCGGTATATTCGATTTCGGCAGGGCTTGATTACCCGGGGATAGGTCCTGAACATGCGCATCTTCACGACACTGGGAGGTGCAAATATATTGCGATTACCGACGAACAGGCTGTCGATGCATTTGAATACCTTTCAAAGACAGAGGGAATTATTCCCGCAATAGAAAGCTCGCATGCCCTTGCATATGCTATGCAAGTTGCACCGAATTTGGGTAAGGACAAGATAATAGTGGTTAATCTTTCGGGAAGAGGAGACAAGGATTGCGTGTCTATCGCGAGGTATAGAGGAGAGGGGATTTCAGAATGAAAAGTATAATTTCAGAAAGTTTTGCGGGAAAAAAGGCATTTATTCCATTTATAACATGCGGCGATCCCGATTTGAAGACAACAGAAAAACTGATTTATGCACTCGAAAAAGCGGGAGCGACGCTCATTGAGCTGGGCATTCCGTTTTCCGACCCGACAGCCGAAGGTCCCGTAATTCAGGGCGCAAACATGCGTGCACTTGCAGGAAGAATCACGACCGACGACATTTTTGACATGGTAGCGAGGGTGAAAGTGTCCGTTCCGCTCGTCTTTATGACTTATGCCAACATAGTCTTTTCATACGGAACGCAAAAGTTTGCAGAAAAATGCAGTGAAGTAGGGATAAGCGGGGTTATTTTACCCGACGTGCCCTTTGAGGAAAAACAAGAATTTTCACAAATTTTCGGCAAATATTCGGTGGATTTTATCTCTCTTATAGCACCGACTTCGCAGGATAGGATAGAGCTCATAGCAAGCAAAGCGCAGGGTTTTTTATACTGTGTGTCGTCTATGGGCGTTACGGGGATGAGAAACAATCTAAACGCCGACCTAGACTCGATGATAAGTGCGGCAAGGCAGGCGTGTGCAGTTCCTCTTGCTATTGGGTTTGGGATCTCCAATGCGCAGCA